>JAZOBR010000186.1:0-4083 GCA_045596105.1 Candidatus Ornithomonoglobus sp. | reverse complement strand
GCCATAGTCCCGTAAGGGACCATACCACCATAATATTAAACATATGACGCAATTTACTGCAACGATTACCACCAAGAGGAATATATACATAGTCGCGGAAGAAGCTACTGAGGCTAATATGCCATCTGCGCCAGAATTCCGTAACCGAACGGGAAATGTAGGGGTAATTGAAGTTCACGGGGAATTTAAAGCCTATCATCTTACCCATACCAATTGCCATATCACTATAGCCCGAAAAATCGAAATATAGCTGGAAGCTATAGAAAATAATTCCTAACCATGATGACAAAACCGTAGGTGTTGTTGCCGACGAGAAAAGCAAATCCTTAGCATCTCCCGAGAAGTTTGCCAGAAAAACCTTTTTACTGAGACCAATCGCAAACTGTGTAACACCATCGGCAAAATCCGATACAGTAACGTGTCTGTCGTCAAGTCCCTCTGCAACATCTGAGTATCTTACAATAGGACCCGCAATAAGCTGTGGAAACATCGATACATAGGTTACAAACTTCAAATATGACTTCTGTACAGGGGTCTCCTTTTTATAGACATCAATAACATATGTGAGTATCTGGAAGGTGTAGAAGGAAATTCCCAATGGCAATCCTATTTCAGGGATAGGAAGTGATATTCTGAATACACTGTTGAGAGTACCCATAAAGAATGCGGCATATTTAAATACACCAATCATCAAAATATCAAAAATAACCGCCAATGAAACACACACCAGTGCTCCCTTACTATTGTCCTTTTTATAGTTTTTTCCTATGCCGAGTGCCAAAAAATAATTCACTATTGTAGCTACCAGAAGCAACAAAATAAGTGACGGCTCTCCCCACGCATAGAATATTAAAGACACAACTGCCAAAACAACATTCTTGTAGTTAATATTTTTCGATAGATAGTACAACGCAAGCACTACGGGTAAAAATGCACACAAGAATGTAAGACTTGAAAATACCACGCCTTTTCCCCCTATTTTTCTTACAGTTTCTTACCTAAATATTATACTCTATTTAGTAGTTTGTGTCAACAAAAAATAAAAGATTGGTTATTTTGATTGAATATGGTCTTTTTATGTTAAAAAGAATGTGCAATTTTTGGATTTTAAAAAAACAACACCCTCTGACTGGGTGTTGCTTTAACTGTCAACCTAGAGAGCCGCAGCGGTCAAGAATAGTAAGAATTCTCATCATATCTGTTGTGAGCATCAATTCCCCCTTTTCATTTCCGCACAGCTTTCCTTCATCGACAAGCTTTTTAATCGTAGGCTTATATGCTTCATTCATATTTTCGTCAATATAATTGAAATAGCCCGTCTTAGCCTTAAGTATATTGATTTCCTTCTTTAACTCCTCGTATTGTGTCACACACAATTCCTCACTTTCGTTCTTAATAATATCACGCCAATATGTCATCATTTCTGACAAGGGGTAGTATTTACCCGGGCAGGAGGTTGCTCCCACCTGCCTGTGTCCCTTAATCCCCGCATCGGGGTAGCTCAGCTTTACCATACGCAAAACCGCTTTAATAGCATCCTTCTGTGCGTCGGGCATTAAGTATTCCTCATCATAATTACCCTCGGCACATATACCGATGCTTTCAGAATTCTTGCCCGATGCGTGAGCGCCTGTTGCCCATAGCGGTCTGCCTCGGTATACGGTACCATCCTTTCTTACAAAAAAGTGATAACCTATACCACTCCATCCGTTTGCCTTGTGCCAGGAATCCACCTGATATACACTACAGGCTCTTGCCGCCGCATGGTGGAGCACAACATATTTGGTGAAGGGGCGTGAGGATAAGTTGTTTTTCCATTTCCAGTCAGGCTCTACTATCTTCACTCTCCTTCGCCTCTTTCTCTTAAGATGTCTATTGCCCTTGTAATCACCTTCGGCATAGGCACACCCATAAGCCCTGCATTCTCTGTAATGCTGATAAGCTCATTTGCCATAAAGGCTATGATTACAATATTTTTAATATAATCCGAGCCAAGCAACAAATCAAGCCGATAGCTTATCATTACCACGAGGAGAATCATCCCCTTCCTGACAAGCCCCTTCCAGCCTGCCCGACTCTCAAGTCCGCCATTTTCACTTTTCTCACTCTTCTTAAACACACCTGCCACAAGCACGCCTGTAATATAATCCGCAAGCATAAATATCAGAAGAGTTGTAAGGGCGGTGCTCCATCCGCCAAAAAGCTCTGTGACAACCGCACCTACGACACCCATAAGGGTGCATAGTATAGATTTTAATGTCATTTACTCATCTACCTCCCTCATCAGGACATACGCATACGCATTGCCGGTATCTGTATTTTTTATATACACACCGCTATCGAGCAGATTATGATAAGAGGACAGCAAGGAAAGGGAGCCTGAAGGCTGATACAGGAATATAATTCTGTGGTTATGCCCTGTAGCATATTCTCCCTCATTAATCTCTGCAGAAAACACAAGGGTTGCACCAATCTTACTGCTTATAATCTGTGAATTGGTTTTGTCAAACAACTGCAATGTCTTGCCATTAGACGGCATAAACAAAGCTATCATTCCGGGCTTGATTGTAAAGGTTTCCGAGCCTTTTATCTGAAACACATTAAATTTCAAAATATTGTTGGCAACCTTTCCCTCAAGGGTTGCCACACGACCTGTGGCAAGGTCTAATGCATTCTGTACATTATCCGTCTTAGCCGATGCCGAATCCGAGTTACGGAGGGCCTGATTTGCTATCTCTCTTATCTCCTCACAGGCGGCAACTGACGAATCTACCTTCGCATCTGTCGACTCCGCCTTTATTATTGCCGAATCCGCCTTTGCATCTGCCGACTCTGCCGCTGCCGCCACATCATTTATTGTATTATCAAGCTTCTGTGCAATATCTCTTGCAACAGCTGAGTCCCTCTCAGCCGATTGCAAAAGCTCGTATATACCATCCTCAAGCTTTTCCTTTGTTACACTTCCGTCAAGGTGATTGAGGACCTTCCCGTTAATGTGAGCCTCAAGCAATGCTTTAGCAAATGCCGCTGCCCAATTTTCAGTTACATCACTTTCGTAATACCCCAAATTATTTACCTTTATTTCACTCATACGTATCTCCTTTTACCACCAATTTTCCAGTTTTCTCACAGCCTGAGGCATATGATTCACCAGCCATTTTTTATAAGCCGACAATCGGGAATTAAAGGATGTCATAAACTGCGAATATGTATTGTAATCACGCTGATACAAGGCAATCTTTGCCATTAAATAATCCGCATACATCATGTCGTAGGGTGAGTGTGCCAGGGTTTTGTCTGTAATTCTTCTTTTTAGCGTTACATCAATCTCACCCGCCAGACCCGAAAGCTCACTCTCAAATGTAGTCAGTCGATATTTTTTAGGTAGCTCAGACATACACTCCGAAGCAATTATTGAGATTTCTCTCTCGTCATCTCCCGTCTTAAGATTAAGAGTATCATATTTATAAAATCCATCAATGGGAATGGTGATCGTATTCCCCTCAATCATTGCAGGGCCACTGTATTCTGTCTGTCTTATAGGCTTATATGGAACAAGATACACTACCCTTACAGGTGTTGTTACACCCACCAAAAGCTTCTCCTCTTCCACCTCACGAATATCATTTTTAGATAGCTCCTGACCCTCATGGGATACTGATATTATATTATGTATTTCCACCTCGGGAGGCAACATAACACACCCCTCACTATCGGGAGTAAGTGTTACAAGATTATACATACACTTGTCCTCAATGGCAAGCATTGCTCCCACCTCGTCGCACCACTCGTACATTTCCTTGTCACTGTATTCTGAGGGAAAATACTTTTTCACTCTGTCAATTACATCATTTATATACAAGTCCGTCACATCCTTTCTAAATATCTGCGTCCGCCTTCGGATACCACATACTCAAGGGAGTATATGACTACCCTTCCTCTGCCCTTTATTTTGATTTTATTTCTTTCCCCTGCCTGACAACGGATGGGGAATCTGTAGCCTATTACACCGTCACCGTCACCCTCATAGGTGATATGATTCTTTTCTTCACCAAGTCGGATCGTAGCCATGTCGTTCTGTGA
>JAZOBR010000185.1:0-4900 GCA_045596105.1 Candidatus Ornithomonoglobus sp. | reverse complement strand
CTGAATATAGTGATGCAAGTGTTGGTGAGGCCGATGATGCAGACGAGAGACCCAGTGCCTTTTATCATCATTGCCTGTGCCCCAGCCACGAGAACTATTATCCCTTCTTCCGAGAGCTTTTGGAAGAGGCTTGCGATGTATTCAACCCCGAAAGATTTATCCATATCGGTCACGATGAGGTATATTCATACGGTAAGTGTGATAAGTGCAGTCAGATGACTAATGAGGAGATTTTTGCCACAGAGATAACAAACCTTAATAGTATTATTAAGGAAAAGGGACTAAAGACCATATTCTGGTCAGATATGATTATGGAATCAACCTACGGTATTCCCGATGCTATCGATATGGTGCCGAAGGATATGCTGTGTCTGCCCTTCACATGGTATTTCCACCTGAGTGAAACAACAGAGCCCATATTGGCAGAGCATGGCTTTGAATTTGCCATCGGCAACTTTTATTCAAGCCATTATGAACGATTCAATGCCCGCAAGCAAATAAAGGGTATGCGTGGCGGTGAGGTTTCAACCTGGGTAAGATGCAGTGAGGACTCATATTGCTATGAGGGTAAGATGTTTGATTTTATCTACTCTGCAACAATGCTTTGGAACGAGGAATACCACGAGAATATGCGTTTGACATATACTAAGCTGGTTGATAGATATTCAAAGTTTATGATGAAGGCTATTAGAGGTGAGAAGGCATATAAGAACGCTTCAAAGGTTGACTTTGAGAAAATTATCCTTGACGTACCTCACGATATTCTTGGTGACTATATGGGCGCAAGAAAGGTTGAGAGTGGCAAGAGCATTAAGCTTGATGTGAATTTCAAGGCAGACAAGCTGGAGCTTGTTCAGACAACGGATATAAACGGTGAGAGAATTCCATGGCAGACGATGGAGGCAATGGCAGAATATGTTGTTATTTATGCAGACGGAACAAAGGAAAAGCTGCCCGTCGTTTACGGCAGAGACATAGCCGAGTATAAATATACCTATGGCGCACCCTTGAAGAGTGCAATCTTCCGTCACGAGGGCTACCTTGCAACCTGCTACAGTACAGCGTATACAGGCAAGACAGCAGAGGGTGAGGATTATACTCTATACGGATATGGCTTTAAAAATCCGTATCCCGAAAAGGAGATTGCAGGCATTGAGATTAACCACTTCGGTAAAACCGATGCGGCGGTTATCCTGTTTGACATTATTGCAAGAAGCTAAAAAAATCAGGGAACTTCATATTGAAGTCCCTGATTTTTTGTTTTTCAGCATATACTCGATTGCCTTTGCAATCTCCATAACTATCAATGGAATAAGAATTAAACCCAATGCAATAAGGTATAGCCTCGGAGTCAATACTACAAGACCGAAGGCAATACGTACGGGAGTGAATAGTACCAACAGCATTAAGGCTATTGAAATAATCACTGCACCATTTAGCTTACTGTTTGAGAACATACCGATTCTAAACAATGAACGTTCTGAACGCATATTGAATGCGTGTACTGTCTGGGATAGTGCCAACACCATAAATGCCATTGTGCGGCCGCCCTCGATGCCGAATTGAGCCTCACCAAGACGGAAACCTATCAGTGACAGAATTGCGAACATAAGCCCCTGCAGGACTATTTTTATGCCAAGACCATGAGCAAATATGCCCTCAGTCTTTGGCTTAGGTTTAGCATTCATTACGTCCTTCTCAACAGGCTCCATGCCCAATGCGATTGCAGGCAGACTGTCTGTTACCAGGTTAATCCAGAGCAACTGCATAGACAGGAAGGGGGATTTATGCCATAAAAGCATTGCTACGAATACCGCTACGACCTCGCCGATGTTTGTACCAAGCAGGAAACCAACAACCTTGCGGATGTTAGCATAGATGCCTCGTCCCTCACGGACTGCATCCACAATGGTTGCGAAATTATCATCGGTAAGAGTCATATCTGCCGCACCCTTTGCCACATCCGTGCCTGTGATACCCATAGCGCAACCGATGTCTGCCGCTTTGAGTGCGGGAGCATCGTTTACGCCGTCACCTGTCATCGAAACGACCTGACCTGCTCTCTGCCATGCCTTTACTATACGAATTTTATTTTCGGGTGACACGCGTGCATAAACTGATATATTGCGTACCTCATTATCTAGCTGAGAGTCTGTCATATCATCAAGCTCTTTGCCGGTTATTGCCTTATCACCGTCACGAAGGATACCAAGCTCACGAGCGATTGCCGATGCGGTGATGATATGGTCGCCCGTAATCATAACAGGCTTAATGCCTGCCTTGATGCAGACTGCAACCGCATCCTTTGCTTCGGGTCTCGGGGGGTCAATCATACCTACCAGACCCATAAATGTCAAATCCTTTTCAATTTCCTCGGGCTTTATCTCCTCGGGAATTGTGTCAATTTCCTTATATCCCACTGCAAGAACTCGCAGTGCCGTTTCACTCATGGCATCCGTCATATTCTTTGCAGTATAAAGGTCACCTGCGATGCATCTTGATGCCATAACATCAAATGCACCCTTTACGATAACAATGTTCTTTCCATCAATATTACATACTACCGACATAAGCTTTCTGTCGGAGTCGAAAGGTATCTCACCTAAGCGTGGGTAGGCTTTATCTAAATAATCACGGGTTATGCCGTTGATATGTGCGGCATAAACAATAGCCGTTTCTGTGGGGTCACCGATATGCTCAACGGTGTCACCGTTTACAACCACATTACCATCACAACAAAGAGTAGCGTAGGTAAGCAGCTTTTTTGTGTCCTCGTTCACATTTGACGACATCGTTTCCTCACCGCTTTTGTCAACGAAGGTCTTAACAAGGGTCATACGATTCTGTGTAAGAGTACCTGTCTTGTCGGAGCAGATAACAGATGCACTGCCCAGGGTTTCAACTGCAGGCAAGCGTCGGATAAGTGCATTTTTCTTAACCATACGCTGAACACCGATTGAAAGCACGATTGTAACGATTGCAGGCAAGCCCTCGGGGATTGCAGATACCGCCAACGATACAGCGGTCATAAATATCTCCATGACGGGGATGCCATTCAAAAGACCGATTATAAATACAATACCGCAGGCCGCCAGAGCAAGAACACCTAAGTATTTGCCAAGCTGTGCAAGTTTCCTCTGAAGCGGTGTCTGCGTGCTTGAATCATCGTCAAGAAGGTTTGCGATTTTACCCATTTCTGTGTCCATACCTGTTGCACAGACAATGGCACTGGCAGTGCCATAGGTTACGCTGCACCCTGAAAATACCATATTTGTACGGTCACCCAGGGGTGATAATGCCGGCACAACAATGTCGGCGGATTTCTCTGATGGGACGGACTCACCCGTAAGTGCCGCCTCCTCACATTTTAAGCTGACACTTTTAATCAATCTTGCGTCTGCAGGGATAAAGTCACCTGCCTCAAGCCTGATTATGTCACCCGGCACAAGTAAGTCTGCGTCGATAATTTCCTCAACACCATCACGAATGACCCGTGCATGGGGAGCGGACATATTCTTTAGTGCATCAAGTGCCTTTTCTGCTTTGCTTTCCTGCATAACACCCATAATGGCGTTAATAATAACGATTAAAAGAATCAGGGCAGGCTCGAAAAATTCCTTTGGATTACCTTCAACACAGGCAATAACGAAGGACACAATTGCCGCCGCGATAAGAATAAGAATCATAACATCCCGAAACTGCTCAATAAAGCGTTCAAGGTTTGTCTTTTTCTTCTTTTGCTTCAGCTTGTTTTTGCCGTACTTTTCAAGCCTTGTTACTGCCTCGGCTCTTGAAAGACCGAGCTTTTCGTCAGTTGAAAGAGCTTCAATAACCTGCTCTTTTGATAAATCGTAGAACATCTTTGTTCCTCCTTTGGGTTTATTCCTGCGGATAAAAAAATGACGATACCTATCCGCAACATAGATAAGTCTCGTCAATTAAGATAATGCCAGGAATAATCCGAGGTTGTTGGCATCATCACACATTTGTGTGCTGACTACTCCCTTATTTTTACCTATTATATCAAATATAATACATAATTGCAACAGGTAAAATAAAAAGTTTACAATTTCTCCATAATTGAACACCACACACAAATCCTGCATACTATATTCTAAGGGAATATCCCAAACTCAGGAAAGGAGAATTATTATGCAGGATAAAAATTGCGTACCGCAGCCAAATTGTGGAACGGACTTTCGTGAAGCCGTTTGCATACATACAGACAAGGTGTTCGATAGCTGTCGTGATAAGGACTGCTTAGAGGATGTAAGGGTGTATCTCACGCAGTCGGGGCAGGAGATAGTAGACCGTGCAATCAACATCAAATTCACAAAGGCAGAGGTTATATGGGTATTTACCGACATTGAATCAGTACCCTTTAACCGTGGCTTTTATTCAATCGACTTGAAGTATTTTTTTAAAATCACACTACAGGTTTATACAGGGATTTCAAGCCCCACAACCGTTGAGGGACTTGCAACCTTCAATAAGCGTGTAATCCTGTTCGGCTCGGAGGGTAATGCCAAGACCTTCTCATCAAAGTATAAGCAGAATCAGTTTGACCCACAGATGTGGAAAAAGACCAATATGCCTTATGCTGTGGTTGAGGTAGTAGAGCCAATCACTCTTGGTGCAAAGTTAGTGGATATAAGGCAGGAGAAAAACTGCTGTTGTGCAGTGGACGAAATCGACCTTTCATCTGTACCTGATTCCGTCTGCCGTGTGTTTGATGATGCGTTGATAGTAGGAGGGGAATGCAAGCGTGCTTATGTATCCCTTGGTGTATTCTCAATCGTCAAGCTTGAAAGACACGTGCAACTGCTTATACCTTGCTATGACTACTGTGTACCTAACAAGGAGTGTGTAGGTGCGGCAACGGATGATAGTCCATGTGATT
>JAZOBR010000184.1:0-5040 GCA_045596105.1 Candidatus Ornithomonoglobus sp. | reverse complement strand
AGGAAACAGGAGAGAGGTATTATCTTGATTGGTTTGAAAAGACAAGAAAGTATGTAATGAAATATTTTTGTGACCCCCATTATGGTGAGTGGTACGGTTACCTACGCCGTGACGGCAAGCCCACAATGCCATCAACCAAGGGCAGTACCTTCAAGGGTCCCTTCCATGTACCCAGATGCTTAATGGCTATTGACAAACTAATTGATGAGATTAACTTGAAAAAGTAAATGATATATGATATAATGACGGTGAAAGTTGACATTCAACGTCATTTTTATTATATATTAAATAACTGATATTTAATATATACCCTTTTATGCAACTGGCGGTTGCATAAAAGTTCAAATGTTAGTTGGTTGACATATTATTTTGGATAAAGTATAAATATAATTGTAATGATGTTATTGGAGGACATAGTAATGACAATTGGTGAAAAAATAACAAGCCTAAGACAGAAGATGAAGTTGTCGCAGGAGGATTTAGGTGAAAAGATGGGAGTGTCCCGTCAGAGTATATCCAAATGGGAAATGGACCAGGCATTACCGCAGATAGATAAGGTAATAGCGTTATGTGAATTGTTTTCGATCAGCACAGATACATTATTGCTTGACAAAATTGAAATTACAGACGATAAGCCGAAGAATAAATACTTCGGAACAGATGGATTCAGGGGTGAGGCAAACATTGACCTTACCGCAGACCAGGCATATAAGGTAGGGCGTTTTTTAGGTTGGTATTTTAATACCAAGTCAGGCTCAAGACGAGCGAGAATTGTTATAGGAAAGGATACCCGTCTATCAAGCTATATGCTTGAATATTCCATCGTTGCAGGTATCACTGCATCGGGCGCGGATGCATATATGCTTCATGTTACCACAACCCCCAGTGTATCCTACGTGACACGAATGGATAACTTCGATTGCGGTATTATGATTACCGCATCTCATAATCCGTATTATGATAATGGAATCAAGGTAATAAATCGTTACGGTGAGAAGCTTGACGATGCTACTACAGAACTTATAGAACAATACATTGATGGGGACATAAAAAATCTCGACATAGTAGGGGCGGATATACCCTTTGCACAGAAGAACAATATCGGGCGCATCACAGACTACGTAGCAGGGCGTAACCGCTATGTGGGATACCTTATATCCTTAGCATCTCATTCATACAAGCATCTGCGGATTGGTATTGATTCTGCCAACGGTGCATCGTGGATGATTGCCCGTTCCGTTTTCGGTGCATTGGGAGCACAGATGTATGTGATAGGTGATGAGCCTGACGGATTAAATGTAAACCACGAATGCGGTTCAACGAAGATTGAGAAGCTTCAGAAGCTTGTGCGTGATGAGCATCTTGATTGTGGCTTTGCTTTTGATGGTGACTGTGACAGATGCATTGCAGTGGATGAGCAGGGCAATGTGGTTGACGGTGACTCTATGCTGTATATTCTTGCTAAACGTCTAAAAGTAAGAGGTATGTTAAATTCCAATACCTTGGTTGCAACGATTATGTCAAACAGTGGCCTGAAGAAGAGTCTTGCGCCATATGGCATTGACTATGTTGAAACTACCGTTGGGGACAGGTATGTTTACGAATGTATGCAGGAGAATGACTATTCTCTCGGCGGTGAACAGTCGGGACATATTATTATTAAAAAGTATGCAACAACGGGAGATGGAATCCTTACTGCAATTATGATAGCAGAGGAGATGTGCGACACAAAGCTATCCTTAGGTGAGCTAAGAAAGGATTTAACACTTTATCCGCAGTATATGGAAAATGTCCGTGTCAGGGATAAGGCAGAGGTTATGTCAGACAGTGAGGTTTTAGCTTCCCTTGAATCGGTGAAGTGCGATATTGGTGACAGTGGCCGTGCATTGCTTCGTCAGAGTGGAACAGAGCCTGTAATCAGAGTAATGATAGAGTGTGAGGATGAGGACAAGTGCAGAGAGTATGCAAGACGAATTTCTGACACCATAAGAGAAAGGGGATATGCTTGTGAAGAAATCCGTTATGCTAAATGATTTAATGGATGTGACGGTGCCGTATCTTATCCCTCTGTTTTCAGGTAAAACCTATCCCTGGGAGATACTGTCTCACATTGGTGAATATGCAAAAAAGCTTGTTGCAGACGGAATAGACGGATTCACCGAATACGCAGCGGGAGTATTGGTAGGAGAGGGGTGTGACATTCATCCATCTGCGGTAATTATGCCCCCTGCGGTAATCGGTAAAAATACCACCATCCGACCCAATGCGTACATTCGCGGAAATGTAATCACAGGTGAGGGATGCACAATCGGTAATTCCACCGAGCTTAAAAATGCAATATTGCTCAATAATGCACAGGTACCCCATTATAATTATGCAGGTGACTCCATCCTTGGCAACTATGCCCATATGGGTGCAGGTGCAATATGCTCAAACCTGAAATCCGACAAAAGTCAGGTTGTGGTGCGGGGTGAAGAGTCTATTGCAACTGGACTGAAAAAGATGGGTGCTATTTTAGGTGACAATGTTGAGGTTGGATGCAATTCGGTTTTAAATCCTGGAACGGTAATCGGCAAGGGTGCAAGGGTGTATCCCCTTACATCCGTAAGAGGTGTAATTCCTGAAAAATCCATTGTCAAATCACAGACAGAAATTATTGAATCAAGATAAGAAAAAGCTTCCTTCGGGAAGCTTTTTTTACCGCCTTGAACAATTTTGATACAAGCGCATACTACTAAAAAGCTTATGTCCTTTGATGATTAGAACACACTATCCTCATATAAGGATGAATCGTGCTATGCATACACACTTTAGAGTACAGACTGCTTCTTACCACTATGCAAAAAAGTTCAAAAATTGTCCATAATTTTTCAAAAATATGTTGACATATACCAAAAAAAATGGTAATATTATATTATGTAATAATAATGTGATAATATGCACAAATGTTCCTGTGGAAAGTTGTGCAACTCTCACGAGTAGAGCTTGTGCAATGGGTTAAATACTTGAATTGGACAAACCTTATAGTGCGGGGTAAGGCACCTCAAGGCAAATCCGTATCAACGCATATAACCACTGCATTCTGAATCTACTATTATTTGTGCAGCTCTCACACAAGGCATTCTTGTAAAACTGCATAAAAACACAAAAAGCTAAAAAGCAGGAGGCAATTATGAAAAAATTAGCGAAAATCCTTGCAACGGTAATGACATTTTCAGCCGTTGCGACAACAATGGTGATGCCAATCACAGCAAAGGCTGAGACTTCATACGGTACACCTGAATTGGAGTACAGAATTGAGGATGCAGCAGATGCAACGCATCTGTACACAAATCCTACTACTGGTTACGAGTCAGTAATCACTCAGGTAGAGGGTACAGGTGACAAGCTTGGACAAAAGGTAGCTAAGATGGTATGTGCAAGCGGTGCATCTCGCTGTCGTATGGGTAAACACTATGGTAGCACAACAAAATTCGAAGCCGAGTCAGGCTATGCTACATTCGAGGTTGAGGTTTATGTACCCTCAGGCTCATCTGCAATATTTATGACATTTAACACAGGTGTTTCAGATCGTTCATTCATCCGTATCAATAGTAATGGTACTGTTGACTACAATACAACAGGCTCAGGCTCATCAAGCTTCTGGGAAACATTTGTTGCAAGCTCTCTTCCTAATTCATCAGACGCGTGGATTGAGCTTGCGATGGAAAAGGATATGGATGCAAAGAAGGTTCGTTTCTTCTATAATGGTACTCAGTTTGCAGAGCTTGATGATAACTTGACAGGCTATGCTACAAGAGATGTGGAGCTTTCGGACGTAACAGGTGAGGTATACTTCGATAACCTTCGCTGCTACGATGGTCAGTACAGGCCCGAAGTTGATAACGTAAAGCCTGCAAAACCCGAGGCTTCATTGCTTACAAACGGCAAGTATGTTGCTCTTGAGGATTTGACATATGATGCAATCAAGGCTGACTTGATGGCAGGTCAGAATCCCGATACTGTTGATTTTGCAATCTACGAGGATTTTGTAGGTGGTGAGACAACAAGCTCAGTAACACCCGGTTGTATCGCAGCGGTTTCATCAAAGAATGGTGACTATTTCTATTCATATCCCATCATTGCTCCCATATTTGTAGAGAGCGTTAGCTATGGTGATGGTAAGATTACAGGTAAATTCTCAAACCAAGGCAACACAATAGTTAGCTCATTAACAATGATTTTCGTTGAGAAGAATGAATCAGATGTTGTAACAAAGGTTTACGCATCAGAGACACAGACTAACTTGGATATGAATACCTACACATTTGTTATTGACGGCTTTGAAACAAAGCCCAATGGTGATATTTTCTTCATTGATAACTGGGATAACCTTGGCGTAGGTCTTGACTTTATCGAGGGATTAAACTAATCCTGAAACAATTTAGGACATAAATATTTTTACATAATGTAGTAAGATAATTGTTCGGGTCGGCATTTATGGCGACCCGAATGGTGTCTATAGAAGTATGCCTTTGGGGTGTCGTCATACTGTATTATTTCTGAAATATTTTGGCAATATTGCCGAATTGACAGTATAGGAGAAATATGGTATATTAAAGGATAGCAATATAATAAGTAGATTGGCATTGCTTCAGATAATGGAGAATATTTCTCGCATCGGGTGGTATTTCAAAGCTACCCTTCATCTTTAGGACCGACATAACATGACTCACGCGATTTACGATGTCGAAGAAAAAACTATGCTTTGGGAGAGGCTTGGGATTTTTTGGACATCTAAATCATATATTATAATATATGGTTTAACGGACTTGCTTTGCTCGTTACTTTTGGGAGAGGTAAACGAGGGAGGAAAGCCGCAGTTAAATCGAAAATCTTTAAGGAGGTTTAAAACAAGATGAAATTAAGAAAAATTCTAAGTGTTGTTCTTGCAACAGGCTTAGTAGCTTCATCTATCGTTATGCCGCTTTCAACAAGTGCTAAGGCTACAGACCTTTATAACTATGATTTTGAGGCTGGCACAATGGCACCTACAGATAG
>JAZOBR010000183.1:0-6262 GCA_045596105.1 Candidatus Ornithomonoglobus sp. | reverse complement strand
TGATTAGTATACCGGTAAGTCGGTAATGATATGGCCCGTTGGTCAAGCGGTTAAGACTCCGGCCTCTCACGCCGGCAACGCGGGTTCGATTCCCGCACGAGTCACCAACAAAAAAAGAACCTTTGTCAACTGACAAAGGTTCTTTTTTGAACGATGCGTTCCTTTGGAACTCGATGCGCACTCTGTGCGTAATACAGACCTTCGGTCTGTGATGCACGCCTTTGGCGTGTTTTTTTTGAACGCATTGCATCACCGCGATTAAAACGAGCTACATCACATTGTCAAAGCAAATGCATCACTTTTCACATGATATATTCTACCATAGGAGGTGCTTTTTGTATATTGTCTGTTTTCACTGGTTCAGTTCATATGCAAATGCTTTTTACTTTATAATCCTTATAATACTATCCCCCATATGTGTGGTTGGGTCAGGGCGTACAATAATATCACTGAATTCGGTACTATTGCAAATAACCATTGGTGTGGTTGTTTTGAGACCTGCATTTTTAATTTCCTCAATATCAAACTCACACAACAATTCCTCTTTATTTACCCTGTCCCCCTCCTTTACCTTAACATCAAAATACTTATTTCCCAAGCTCACAGTATCAAGCCCGATATGAATTAACAACTCACAACCATAATCTGACATAATATTCATGGCATGGCCTGTGTCAAACACATTGGTAACAACTCCTGCGGTGGGTGAATATATCCTTCCTGCCTTTGGCACAATTGCCACACCCTTCCCAAGCATTCCCGATGCGAAAACCTCATCCTCAACATTTTTTAGCTCCACAACATCTCCATCGCATGGACTATATAATATAAACTCCGTTTTACTCCTTGTAAGCCTCTTTTTCATATTGCCAAACATTGCAGTTTCTCCTCTCTTTTTTCTTATTATACCACCAATTCAGGCATTTATCCCAACGTTACGAGGGTTGACAATTAATGCCGAAAATGATATACTTTTTATAATAAAATGTGAATTATTTTTTCCTATACTCATATACTCGTATTTAGAGGAGATGATTAAAATTTTCAAAAAGACATTAAGCTTTATTCTTGCATCGGCAATTACCCTTACTGCCGCCGTAACCGCTTGTGCTACAGAGGATTATTCCTGGGCAGAAGCAGATATAAAATACTGCAAGGATAATTATATAATGACAGGTGACGAAAAAGGCAACCTTAACCCCGGGGGGACACTGACCCGTGCCGAAATGGCAAAGATGCTCACAGAAGCATTTGATTTAGAATATACCCTTGATAACACCAAGTTTTCCGACCTTAAGGCAGGGGATTGGTTCTATGACTATGCTAATGCTATACGCCCCTATATGGTATCACCCGAAAATACATTCGCAGGCGGTGAGACAGTAACACGAGAGGAATTTGCCGCAACCTTAGTCCGTGCATCAGGATTAAGTGAGGGCTACCTATGTAACCTGCGTATATTGGAGGACAACTTCTACGATGCCAATAAGGTTACACCCAAGTATAAAAAGCTATTATCGGTAGCCGTTGAGCGCGCATATTACCGAGGCTCGGATTACTATCTGCGTCCCACCGACACCTTAAAGCGTGCGGAGGTGTGCGCAATGCTTCACAGAGTGCTTGAAAAGAACAATGGTAAAATCACCTTTACCCGTCTTGATTTAGGTGTTCCCGAAACAAACACTCCCCTGCTTGGTGAGAATCAGATTTCTATGGAATCTGCAATAGCCTGGGCAAAGGCGCATAACGCATCAGATTTGTTTATTGATGCTGCCCAGTATTATTGGAAATACGGTGAGCTTACAGGCATACGCCCTGAGGTCTTATACGCACAGGCTGCAAAAGAAACAGGCTACGGCAGATATGGCGGCAGAGTGTTGCCCGAAATGAACAACTTTGCAGGCATAAAGAAATACGGTGCAGTCAATGATGCAACCGATGACCACGAAAGCTTTCCCACTCGCGAGGACGGTGTCCGCGGTCACTTTAACCATATGTGCGCCTATGTTGGCAAGGACCCTATCGGTGAGGTTCATGGCAGATATAAGTCAGTTCTGTCCCTTGCATGGGCAGGCACTGTTAAGTACGTTGAGGACTTAGGAGGCAGATGGTGTCCCGATTTATACTATGGCTACGCTATAGTAATTGATTTACTTGAGACAATGGAGCAATACTAAACGAAGGAAGATTTACAATGATAGATATAAATATTTTACTTACACAAATGCTTAGCCTTTTTATAATTCTGTTTATAGGCTTCTTCATATACAAAATAAAGCTCATCGATGATAGGTTTTCACAGTCACTTACAAAGCTTGTGCTTAATGTTACAGGCCCCTGTCTGCTTCTCTCATCTGTATTTAATATGGGAGAGCAACAGGCTACTGCAAATATTTTCATAACCCTTGGTGTAGGACTTGTCCAGCATCTTATACTATTTCCCACCATAGGCTTTATTGTTACAAAGCTACTTCGTGTGAAAAAGAAGCAGGAAGGTATATATATTTTCATTACAACCTTCGCAAACTGCGGTTTTATGGGATTCCCTGTTATTGAGGCTCTTTTCGGTGCTACAGGACTTTTCTACGCCGCAATACATAACCTGACCTTTAACTTTGCCATTTATTCCATTGGAATATGGCTAATGAACAAGGATAGGCTTGATGGTGAGAAATTTCATCCGAAAATGCTTATTACACCCGGTATTATAAGCTCCATGCTTACAATTTTGTTCTATTTTATCAATATCGAGGTCCCCGAGGTTATCGTCAACACCCTTGATATGGTAGGCTCAATAACCTCACCTGCAGCAATGCTTGTTATCGGCTTCTCATTGGCAAAGATAGATATTAAGCACGTATTTAACGACTGGCGTATGTATATATGGATTGCTATACGACAGATTTTGATACCCCTTCTTATCTGGTATCCCTTATCACTTGTAGTTAGCGACCAGATGCTTTTAATGGTACTATTTATACTAATGACAATGCCCGTTGCAAATATGGTTGTACTTTTTGCAAACATATACAATGGTGACACTGTACTGGGCGCAAAGGCAGTATTTATAACGACACTATTGGCACTAATCTCCGTACCATTATGTGTATGGTTGGTAAGTAATTTAGGGTAATATTATGGCAATTGGTATCGTAGCTGAATTTAATCCGTTTCATAACGGGCATAAGCACTTAATCAAAACCGCAAAAACAATGTCTGATGACGGCGTGGTTGCGGTTATGAGCGGTGCTTTTGTTCAGCGTGGCGGCATTGCCATTACCGATAAATGGACCCGTGCAGAAATGGCACTTAAAAACGGATGCGATTTGGTATTAGAGCTACCCTGTGTCTTTTCGCATAACACTGCACAACGCTTTGCCTCAGGTGCAATTTCCACCCTATGGGCAACAGGAATTGTCCGAACCCTTGCCTTCGGCTCGGAATGTGGTAATAAGGAGCAATTAAAGGAAATTGCAGGACTACTGTCAAATGAGCCTGAAGAGGTATCAAAGAAAATAAAGGAGCTTATGGATGCGGGACTATCATATCCCGCCGCACGAGAGCAGGCATACAGTAAAATATGCGACACCTCTCCCCTTAAGACCCCTAATGATATTCTTGCTGTAGAATACCTCCGCGCCTGCCATGATTTGAGGATTACCCCCGAAATTATGGCTATACCACGAATCGGTACAGACCACGACAGTACGCAGACAAACGGCAATATTGCAAGCGCATCCGAAATCCGCCGCAAAATCCATTCAGGCGGGGATGCGACTCCTTTTATGCCTTGCGGCAATTTCGTTGTCTACGACCCTAATTTACTCGATTTTGCGGTGATTTCAAAGCTCCGTCTGTCCTCACCTGAGGATATTGTAAATATAGTAGATATGACAGAAGGCTTAGAAAATAAATTTATTGCAGAAGCTAAAGTTTCCACTACCGTTTTACAACTTATTGAAGGAGTCAAGTCAAAGAGATATACCCTGAGCCGATTAAGACGAATAGCATATTCTGTGTTACTGGGACTTACAAAGGAGCTTTCTCTTCTGGCACCCACATACATTCGTGTGCTTGGAATGAACGCAAAGGGTCGTGAGCTTTTAAAGCAAATGAAACAAGACGCCACCTTGCCTGTTATTATTAAGGCAGCCGACTACAACGGTGACGAAATATTTGATTTTAACACAAGAGCCGAGGATATATTCTCCATGTGCTCACTTGATGTAACAAAAAGAAATGCAGGACAAGACATAAGAAAAAGTCCTGTGATTATATAAGGGAGTATACCCAATGAAAAATATTGTAACGGGAATACTTGCCCATGTTGACTCAGGTAAAACAACCTTGTCCGAGGCTATGCTATACCTTAACGGTACAATAAGAAGCCACGGCAGAGTCGACCACGGCAACACATTCTTAGACACCAACGAAATAGAGCGTGAAAAAGGCATTACTATTTTCTCAAAGCAAGCGGTAATGTCCTTTGGTGATACAAGCATTACTCTTTTAGATACCCCGGGACATATTGATTTTTCAGCAGAAACGGAGCGTACATTAAGTGTTCTTGATTATGCCATTCTTCTGGTAAGTGCATCTGACGGTGTGGAAAGCCATACAGTAACCCTCTTTAAACTTTTGGAGCGTTACCACGTCCCCACCGTTATTTTTGTAAACAAAATGGATATGCCGGGAGTGGACAAAGCTTCAATTATGAAGGATATTGAGGATAAGCTATCACCTGCCTGCGTTGAAATAGAAAACACCGATGCCCTTGTCCTGACAGATGAGGTAATTATGAATGAATACCTTGACACAGGTGCGGTGACCGACGATACCATTGCCGACGCAATCATGCGCCGTACACTGTTTCCCTGCTTCTTTGGTTCTGCCTTGAAGCTCACAGGTGTCAGGGAATTTTTAGAGAGCTTCGACCGATACACATGCATTAAATCAGGTACAAAGGAATTAGGCGGTAAGGTATATAAAATCTCCCGCGATGAAGATTTGAGCCGTCTTACTCATCTTAAGGTTACAGGCGGTACCCTAAAGGCAAGGGACACCATCACATACATAAATGCCGATGGTGAAGAGGTTACGGAGAAAGTTAATACAATCCGCATTTATTCAGGTGATAAATTCACAACCACAGATACGGCTTATGAGGGTATGGTTTGTGCCGTTACGGGGCTTGAAAGCACCTTTGCAGGTATGGGACTGGGCTTTGAGAAAAACTCCGTATCCCCTGTTCTTGAGCCTGTATTGACCTACAAGCTCGAAATACTCGATAACACCGATGTTCACACCGCACTGGTAAAGCTTCGCATATTAGAGCAGGAGGCCCCCGAGCTTCACATTATATGGAATGAGCTTCATCGTGAAATCCATCTTCAGCTTATGGGTGAGGTCCAGATTGAAATACTACGCCGTATTATCCGCGACAGATTCGGTATGGAGGTTGATTTTACCGAGGGTGCTATTTCCTATCGTGAAACAATACGGGCTACTGTTGAGGGTGTAGGACACTTTGAGCCTCTCAGGCACTACAGTGAGGTGCATCTTATCCTTGAACCTCTCAAGCGTGGTCAGGGCTTGGTATTCAAGACAGATTGCAGCGAGGATTTGCTTGACAAGAACTGGCAAAGACTTATTATGACCCATCTTCAGGAGAAGTCCCATATCGGCGTCCTGACAGGCTCACCTATTACGGATATAAAAATCACCCTTGCCTCAGGCAGGGCACACAAAAAACACACCGAGGGAGGTGACTTCCGAGAGGCAACCTATAGGGCGGTAAGACATGGACTTATGTCTGCCGAAAGCGTACTGCTGGAGCCATACTATAGCTATTCACTTATAGTGCCTACTGAAAATGTGGGTCGTGCTATGACAGACCTTGAAAGAATGGGGGCGGAATTCGGCGCCCCTGAGCTTGATGGTCAAATGAGCATTATAAAGGGTAGCGCACCCGTAAGTGAGATGCGACAGTATCATTCTGAGCTTGTGGCATACACATCAGGCAAGGGTAGACTATTTACGGTCCTTGACGGCTATCGCGAGTGTCATAACCCCCAAGAGGTTATTGCCTCTATAGGCTATGATGCAGAAAGGGATACCGACAACCCTGCAGGCAGTGTGTTCTGCGCCCATGGTGCAGGCTTCCCTGTTTCATGGCAGGAGGTTACGGATTATATGCATCTTGAATCCGTACTCAGTCCCAAGGAGGAGGAATACGCCCCGCCTGAGAGAGCTGAGAGCTATG
>JAZOBR010000182.1:0-2842 GCA_045596105.1 Candidatus Ornithomonoglobus sp. | reverse complement strand
GTATCGGTCTGTTTATCGCAATCATTGCATTGATTAATGCAGGTATTGTTGTTAAGGACCCTGCAACTACAGTTGCTCTTGGTGACATTGCATCACCTCCGGTTGTTCTTTCAATCGTTGGCTTGTTGATAATCGGTGTATTCCAGCACTTTAAGATTCCGGGCGGTATCCTGCTTGGTATCCTTGCTACATGGGTATTGGGTATTGTTGCTGAGCTTGTTGGCTGGTATCAGCCCGACCCCGCAAACGGTGTATTCTCAGTTATTCCTAACTTCTCATGGGAGGCTATAAAGGCTAACTTTGCAGCTCCTGCAATGTTCCATTTTGACTTTGCGTTTATTGCAAAGAATTTTGCAGGTTTTGCTATAGTTGTATTCACATTCTTGTATACAGATATTTTTGATACGGTTGGTACGCTAATCGGAGTTGCAGAAAAGGGAAATCTTCTGAACGAGGATGGCAGCCTTCCTAAGGCAAGCGGCGCTTTGATGGCAGACGCTGTTGGTACAGTTGTTGGTGCGTGTCTTGGTACATCAACAGTAACAAGCTATGTTGAGTCAAGTGCAGGTGTTGCAGCAGGCGGTAGAACAGGTCTTACATCTGTTACAACAGCGGTTATGTTTTTAATTGCAATCGTATTCGCACCTGTATTCCTTGCAATCCCCAGCTTCGCAACAACACCGGCTATGCTATATGTTGGTTTGTTGATGCTTTCATCAGTTAAGAAGGTTAACTTCGACAGTGATGTAGCTGATGCAATCGGTGCATTTTTGGCAATTATTATGATGCCCCTTACATATTCAATCGCTAATGGTATTATGTTCAGTATCATCGCATGGGTTATCCTGAAGCTTGCTACAGGTAAGGGTAAGGACATCAGCGCAGTTATGTGGATTTCAGTTGCTTTGTTTGCAGCTTATATCGTACTAAAGGTTTTAGGCCTTGCATAATAGCTTATATATAGAAAGAGTTGGATTTATTCCAACTCTTTTTTGTGTAAAAGGGGAGATTAACCTATATTTGGTCTTATTTAAAACTAATTATGAATAAAATATTAAAATTGCAATAAAATACTTGACAATAGTAGAAAAAAGTGGTATCGTATATTTAGTTTGTTAGCACTCGTCTTAGTTGAGTGCTAATAAGAAGATAAAAAGCTTGCTCTAAGCTAAAGGAGGCGGCAGAGTATGGAGCTTAATGAAAGAAAAAGACTTATATTACAAGCGGTTATAGATGAATACATATCCTCTGCAGAGCCTGTAGGCTCAAGAGCGATTGCTAAAAAGGAAGAATTGGGACTTTCGAGTGCAACAATCCGTAACGAGATGGCGGACCTTGAGGAAATGGGATACCTTATTCAGCCCCATACCTCAGCGGGACGAATCCCCTCGGATGCAGGCTACCGATTCTACGTAAATTCTCTTATGAAGCGTTATAAGATTAGCGTTGAAACCATCGAGCAGCTCCAGGGTGAATTGGCAGCAAGAATAGGAAAACTTGACAGAACAATCCTGAAGGCAGGCTTGCTCGCGGCGGCTATGACAGACTATACAACGGTTATTACCACTCCTATGGGTGAGTTGGCGGAAATCAAGAAGGTTGATTTGGTGCCAATCTCCGAGGATGGGGTAATGGTGGTGGTTATCACCACTCAGGTAAAGAGCAGAGTTGTCAAGGTAAGGATGTCAAAGGACGAATGTCAGAAATTCGGAGAAATCCTTAATGAGAATCTTGCCGATAAGCCTGCAGACTTAATCGGATATGACAGTATTCGTGACATCGAGAACATTATAATAGAAAGAATGGGAATGGATGACAGGTCCGTTATAAGAATTCTCAATTCCTTATATGAAATCATATCAGAGCTTGACGAGGGTGAAATATTTGTTGAAAATGCAAAATCACTGCTAAAGTATCCCGAGTATAGTGATGTCAGCAAGGCGCAGGAAATATTCAGCTTCCTTGAGGACAAAAAGAGCCTTAAAGCACTTATCGGTAAAACTGACATTGAAGGTGTCAGTGCATCTATTGGTACAGAAAACGAGCCTGATATTTTACAGGACTGCTCCCTGGTTACCGTTAATTATTCAGTAGATGGTAAGCATATGGGAAAGCTTGGAGTAATTGGTCCGAAACGAATGAATTATTCACAGGTATTTGCAAGTCTTGATTTAATATCCCAGGAAATAGATAAATTAATAAGTTGCATTTGTAAGGATGATAAATAAGAGGGGAGGAAAAAGAGATGAGTGATAAGACTGAAAACGTTGAGAGCGTTGAGGAGGTAGAAGAAGTTACTCCTGAGGTTGAGGAAATCTCAAACGAGGAAAAGCTCCAGAAGGAACTTGACGAGCTTAATGATAAATACTTAAGACTGATGAGTGAATATGCAAATTATCAGACAAGAACAGCCAAGGAAAAGGTCCAAAGGTATGCCGACGCTATGGTTGATGCAGTAGCAGAGCTTCTGCCCATAGGTGACAACCTTGAAAGAGCCTTGAAAACTGAGGTGAAGTCTGAGGATGCTATAAAGTTCAGAGAGGGCATCGAGATGGTAATGAAGCAGTTTACGGACAGTCTTGAAAAGCTGGGTGTAACGCCAATCAAAGCACAGGGAGAACAGTTTGACCCAAATTTCCATAATGCAGTAATGCATATTGATGACGAGTCAATTGATGACAACACAGTTGTTGAGGACCTTATGCGAGGATATATTTATAAGGGCGAGCGAGTAGTTCGTCACAGTATGGTAAAAGTAGCAAATTAATTTTAGTAAACAATAACTTATTTATAAAGAGAGATCAAACCAGGAGGACAATGAAATGGGTAAAATTATCGGTAT
>JAZOBR010000181.1:0-5235 GCA_045596105.1 Candidatus Ornithomonoglobus sp. | reverse complement strand
AAGGAGCTTATGACAGACCTTGAAATCGAAACTATTTCAACCGTAGATTTTTACAAGGGTAAAATCAACGGTTTTGAGGTTGTGGTTGCACAGGCGGGTGTGGGCAAGGTTAATGCTGCAATAACTGCACAGACAATGATTTTAAGCTATAACACAGAGGTTTTAATTAATGTAGGTGTTGCAGGCGGTATTGCAAGTGAATTAAGGATAGGTGATATTGTAATTGCCGATAAGACGGTGGAACACGATATGGACACAACTCCCTTGGGCGATGCACCCGGCTTTATCACAGGCCTTGACAGAGTTTATATGGAATGTGATGAGGAAATATCTCTCAAGCTGTATAATGCGGCAAAGGAGCTTGGCTTTAATGTATTGCGTGGCACAATTGCATCGGGTGATGTTTTTGTTGCAACAAATGATGAAAGAAATCGGATTTATGATACCTTCGGCGGTGTTGCGGCAGAGATGGAGGGTGCGGCAATCGGTCACGTATGTACCATGAATAATGTTAAATTTGCAGTATTGCGAGCTATGAGTGATTGTGCAAATGATGACAGCAAGGTGGATTTCCCGACCTTTGCGGCAAGGTCTGCAAACAATTCTATTGAAATTATCAAACTGTTTTTGAAAAAGATGTAAGGGTGGAAAATATTATGCAGAAAATCAAATCTTTTGAGGTTGACCATACAAAGCTTGACCGCGGTTTTTATATATCACGTATTGATGGTGATGTATATACCTATGATTTACGCTTTTGCAAGCCTAACACAGGCGTGGTGCTTGATAATGTGACAATGCATACCGTGGAGCATATGCTTGCAACCTTTGCAAGAAATTCGGATATTGCCGATAGTGTGGTGTATTTCGGGCCAATGGGTTGCCAGACAGGATTCTATTTCCTTGTAAGGGATAATGTAACTCCTAAGAGGGCACTTGAGGTAATAATGGAAGCAATCGAAAAAACTATAGCTCATTCAGGTGCAGTATTTGGTGCAAGTGAGACAGAGTGCGGAAACTATCGCACCCTTGATTTGGACAAGGCAAAATCAGCCTGTATAGAATACCTTGATGCGCTTATAAACACCTTTAAGGTTTTGACCTATGAAGAGGTTAATAAACTATAAAAAGATGAGAAGCAAAATTGCTTCTCATCTTTTTTATATTATTTAAGGTCCTTTGTTTCAATGTGGTCCATATCAGTGAATTCCTGGTTTTCACCGCACATTGCCCAAATGAATGAATAAGCCTTTGTACCAACACCTGAGTGGATTGACCAGCTGGGGCTGATAACTGCTTCCTCGTTATGCATAATGATGTGACGAGTCTCGTTGGGCTCACCCATCATATGGAATACTGCATCGTTCTCACCCATATCAAGGTATAGATAAACTTCCATTCTTCTGTCGTGAGTATGGCAGGGCATTGTGTTCCATACTGAGCCTTCCTCAAGCGTTGTAAGCCCCATTGCCAGCTGACAGCTCTGCATTACCTCAGGATGGATGTACTGATTGATAACACGCTTGTTAGCATCTGCCTGTGAACCGCAGGGAACCTTCTTAGCCTTTGAAATATCAATCTTAACTGTGGGATATTCCTTATGAGCAGGACATGAGCTTACATAGAACTTTGCGGGGTTCTCTGGGTCAACACTTCTGAATGAAATTTCCTTGTTACCCTTACCAATATAGATACCGTCACGAGGCTCCATATTATACTCTGTACCGTCAACTGTGATAATACCCTTACCGCCTATATTGATACAACCCATCTCGCGTCTCTCAAGGAAGTATTCTGAAGCAAGCTCCTTGCTACCCTCAAGCTTTAGTGTAGCAAATATGGGCATAAAGCCTGCTGTGATGATACGGTCGATATGGCTATATACCATTCTGATGTTATCCTTTGTGAACAAGTTAGCAATATGGAATTCTTCTCTTAGTCTTTCAGTTGTATAATGCTTGACATCCTTAGCATTTGATGCGTTTCTGATCTCCATTCCTTCATTCTCCTTTTTAATGTAATTACCGATTACCTCTACCTGTGACAATGCTGCCCATGATAATGGCTCTGAAGCCTGTTTAAAATCAATAAGAGTAATTTTTGATGTTTTCTTTGGCTCGGGCAATACAAGTTCCTGACCGTCTGCAGTCATAACGAACTCTGCGTGAGCCTTTTCACCATCTGAAAATTCAACGTTCAGTGATTTCCAATATGTATCGTGGGGGAAATCTGCACGAAGATAGAAAATCAATTTTTCAATTTCTACCTCTCTGCCGAAATCAAGGATATATATCATATCCTCTCTTGCACCTGCCGCCCAAGAATGATAGGGGAAGGTACCGTGCGATGAGCTATCGCATACACCGTCGATTGCGTTCTTAGCCTCGAACACCGCTGCACCGCGGGTAACAAAGTTAGCCCATGCGTGGGGGTATGTTCTTATGTTGGTGGTAAAGTCTACGCTGTTTAATGCAATGTTTCTTGTCTTTATTGCATCCTCCTCATCAACTTCTTCGATGACGATTTTGTGTGACGGCTTTTCCCATGACTCGTGGTCGTATGCCTCGATAGCATCACCGCCCATGGGGATGGGGAAATTGAATTCGTGGTCGGGGACATATACGATTGACTGTACCTGTGATTCGTCAAAGCTTACTGAAACGAAATCTGTGTCACAGCTTACATAGATGATGTCACCCTCCCTGTAAAAGCCATCATAAACAACATCAAGACTATTGCCCTTAAACTCGGCTTTAATATCCTTGTTGATGTCTTTAATTGTGCACTTTATCAAAGACTACACCTCCTAATAATAATTATATATTCTATCCTATTTGGCGTATTTTGTCAATTCAAAAAACACTAAACAGGCTTAAATATTCTTATAGTTTTCCATTATCTTCCGACGTGGATTTATTTTATGTATGACACGCAGGATGCATTTTCTTATAAACAGATTCATTGACCAGAGTCGGCAGTATAATCTGTAGGACCATTTCTCGTTGGGGATATATTTTTCATCACGATAGAAGCCCTTTGCCACTGCAAAAATCTGCTCCTCCTGTATGCCGTATTCCAGAACCCACTGGTTGTCACCGCACATTATGTAGCCGTTTTCGTCTTTGCCAAGGCATCTGTGCATAACCTGCATACCGTTTGCTCTTTTATAAACAGGCAGGTCATACTTCTTTAACCCATCCTTATTATAGCGTACCAAATACACACTGTCACGGCGGTTACGAAGCATAGGATACATACTTGTGCCTACAGGTATAGCTATAAATTCACCGTTTTCATTTATATATTTCTCAATAAGAGTTTCATCCATAAAAATCTCCTCGTAGAAAAATTATGCTTTTTAATCTGTTGGTATTTATTCTATCACAAATCATCAAAATATACAATAGATAAATAAAATTTTCCAGTGCTCTTTTTATTGACTTATTTTTTATAGAATGATATAATTTTTGTGTTGTAAGTTTTAGCTTGTGAGGAGATATAAATGAAAAGAAGAATAATAAGCATTACGCTGTTTTTTATGCTGATGACCCAAAGTGTTTTTGCATCGGTCTTAGGTGAAGTAAGCGGCGGATGGCAAACGGATATGGGCGGAGGGACGCAATATTACAATAACGTGTTTTCTTCGGGGAATAATCAGCAGACGGAAAACTATTTTGAGTACACTCCAAATAGTGAGGCACGACCTGTGGTTGTCAATGGTGAGAGCATCTATGGTACTCGTACCATAACTTCTGCTTCACAGTATATGCAAAAGAACAACCTTCGTCCGTTAATTGGTGTTAACGGAGACTTTTTCTCAACAAAAACAGGTATACCGATGGGGTATACCATAATTGACGGACGCATATGGTCAAAGGAAAGTGCTATTCAGGATGCCATAGGCTTTAATAGTGACGGTACTGCATTTATCGGGAAAATGCAGATAGGTACCACATTGCAAAGTAAGGATAAGGAAATACCTATCCAATATATCAATAAGTGGCTTCAAAAGGGCTTTTCCTGGGTAAACCTAATTGACAGTAACTTTGGGGATACAACCAGGACTGACTTTAATGCCCTCTATGTTATTTGCTCGGAGGTATCGGGTGAGCTTGGTGTTGGTAAGGCTTTGGAGTTACGGGTGGATGAGATATTCATCTATGATGGCTCAATCAAAATCCCTGATGGGAAGTATGTTTTTGTAATGGATTCAGAGGGGGACAGTAATTGCTTTGATATGCTGTCAAACCTTGCGGTTGGTGACAGACTGACCCTGAAGAATAAAAACCTGACAGAGAATAATGCCTGGGATACGGTCAGCTATGCTATTTCGACGGTTGGTGATAGGCTTATTGAAAATGGTGTTATCGGCAGTGGCTTTGAATTGGGACGTGCACCGAGAACTGCCGTTGGCATAAAGGCAGATGGTAAAATTGTGTTTTATACCATAGACGGCAGACAGGCAGGCTACAGTAAGGGTGCAACCTTAGAGGAGCTTGGCAATAGAATGGCGGAGCTTGGGTGTATAGATGCCATTAATCTTGACGGTGGTGGCTCAACTGCCATTGGCGGAATATTCCCGGGCATGGATAATTTTATGATTTCAAACAAGCCCTCGGATAAGATACAAAGACGGTGTGCCAACTACTTATTTCTTCAGGATTTAAGAGAGAAAACAGGGGTTGTGTGGCATATAAATTGGTTTGATAATACCACAAACAATTTCCTTTCAGGCACAAGCTATAAGCTTGATTATGAAAGTGTGTATGATACAGGCAACTATAAAATGGATGGTCTGAAGGACATAAGCTTTACCCTTCAAAACCACAATGGTGCAAATGCCACCATTGATGAGGACCGCCTGATACAATTCGAGGGTGAGGGCAAGGTGACGGTGGATGTTGCGGGCTCGCAATACAGCAAGACCTTTGTCTATGAGGTGTATGAAGCCCCCGAAACCATAGAGCTTTTCAACGAAAGCACAGGGAATAAAGTGAATGAACTGACGGTGGTGGAGGATTCCATGACCAATTATGCCTTGGAGGGTAAAGCCTTTGTAAACAGCATTGAGCTTCACTCCAACCCCGATATGTTTAAGTGGGAAACAACAGGTACTATGGCAGAGGTTGACGAAAACGGTAATGTTTCCATAAAGCACGATGGCAGTGAAACTGCATCGGTGGTGGTAAATGTAAGGGGGGTCAAAAAGGAAATTCCCATTCGTGTAATACAAAA
>JAZOBR010000180.1:0-9705 GCA_045596105.1 Candidatus Ornithomonoglobus sp. | reverse complement strand
GATATTTATAGTGTAAAATTCTACATAAGGGTGAGACGGTAGTAAACTTGTTACTACCGCCTTATTCATATGAGGATATACAGCAGGTATATTCTATGAGTAAGACCTTTACATCTAAAGCTATCGGTAGTGCGAGATGATTTTGTGGTGGCAGTTCAGGCATTCACCTTTAATATGCAAAGTGAGGTGGATATTATGCTGTCGTATGGAACGGCGTGGCAGACAGTAGCGGTAGGCTGTGGTGAGTATAAAAAATCATCAATCGAATTAAAAGAGTTCAAGTCTATGCTATTGCTCACAACAAAGCTACAAGTGAGGAAAAAGCGTAACATTGCAATATATTACACAATAGAAAACGGTGCCTTAAATATACATATAAGACATTTAAGCACACCGCATAATGATATGATTACCTTTAAATTGTCAGGTGACAAAATAGAGTTTTTGCCACTTATAAATGATTTCAGAGCGTGAAATCCTCAGAGGAGAAGTTAGTTATAAGACGACGGCGTCGTTTGACGGGCTTCTTAAAAATATCATATTTGAACTTAGCACAGCTATCCCCGATAGCTGTGGTTTTTTGTGCTTTGGAGCATAGCACCTCATCTTCGTTCCCCTCAATTTTTGAAGCGTATTCACATAGGGAGCAAACCTTGTTTATCTCATCACTGTAAATCATCAAAATTCTCCTTTATCACAAAAAAACACCTGTTTTTTCTATTATTATAGATATTTTAACACAAATATCTATATTCGTAAAGAACTTTTGAAATTTTCCTTGATTTTAACAGTGTTTTAGTATATAATGTAAAAGGTGATTTGTTTTTTGAATTAAAGATAAATTATATTGATATAAATGCTCACAAAGGAGAATTGTTATGGCAACCGATACATATGAGAGCCCTTTAAATTCCAGATATGCATCCAAGGAAATGCAATACATCTTTTCGCCCGACAAGAAGTTTACCACATGGCGTAAGCTATGGGTTGCTCTTGCAGAGGCAGAAAAGGAGCTTGGTCTTAACATAACCGACGAGCAGATTGCGGAAATGAAGGAGCATATAGAGAATGTCAACTATGATGTTGCAAAGGCTCGTGAGAAAGAAGTGCGTCACGATGTTATGTCTCATGTATATGCATACGGTGTTCAATGTCCTAAGGCAAAGCCCATAATTCATCTTGGAGCAACAAGTTGTTATGTTGGTGATAACACAGACATCATCATTATGACAGAGGCAATGGAGCTTATTAAGAAAAAGCTTGTGTGTCTTATAGGAGAGCTTGCAAAATTTGCGGTTGAGTACAAGGATTTACCTTGTCTTGCCTTCACACATTTTCAGCCTGCACAGCCTACAACGGTAGGTAAGCGTGCAACATTGTGGCTTGAGGATTTGGTGATGGACCTTGAGGATGTTAACCATCAGCTTTCAAAGGCAAAGCTTCTTGGTTGTAAGGGTACAACAGGTACTCAGGCAAGCTTTATGGAGTTGTTTGATGGTGACCACCACAAGTGTAAGGAGCTTGACAGAAAGATTGCAGAAAAGATGGGCTATGCTGATACCTTCGCGGTAAGCGGTCAGACCTATCCGAGAAAGCTTGACTCACAGATGCTTAATGTGTTGTCATCAATCGCGCAGAGTGCATATAAGTTCTCAAACGATATTCGTTTGCTTCAACACCTCAAGCAGATTGAGGAGCCATTTGAGAAATCGCAGATTGGCTCATCGGCTATGGCATATAAGCGTAATCCTATGCGTAGTGAGAGAATCGGCTCATTGGCAAGATATGTAATTGTAGATGCGTTAAATCCTGCAATTACAGCTTCTACACAGTGGTTTGAGAGAACTCTTGATGATAGTGCAAATAAGCGCATAAGTGTACCCGAGGCGTTTTTGGCAACGGATGCGATTCTAAGCTTATATATAAATGTTGTTGACGGCTTGGTGGTTTATGATAAGGTTATCACAAAGCAGTTTATGGCAGAAATTCCATTTATGGCAACGGAGAATATTATGATGGATGCAGTCAAGAAGGGTGGTGACCGTCAGGAGCTACACGAGAAAATTCGTCAGTATTCAATGGATGCAGGAAGGAATATAAAGGTTTACGGCAATGAGAATAATCTTGCAGAGCTTATTGCAAATGATGAGTCCTTCGGACTTACATTGGACGAGATTAATGCGGTTATGAAGCCTGAAAACTTTGTGGGTCGTTCACCTGAACAGGTTGAGGACTTTGTAAATGATGTTATCAAGCCTATCCTTGAGGATAATAAAGAGCTTCTCGGGGTTAAGGTAGAAATAAATGTTTGATTTGGTGAAAGGGGTTAAACAGAATGGTAAAGGCAGTAGTTGGTGCATGTTGGGGAGACGAAGGTAAGGGTAAGATTACCGATATGCTTGCCACAGAGGCAGATATTGTTGTAAGATTTCAGGGCGGTGCAAACGCAGGACACACAATCGTAAATAATTACGGTAAGTTCGCACTTCATTTGCTACCCTCAGGCTCGTTCAACCAGAATGTAACAAATGTTATTGGTAACGGTGTTGCACTTGACATCGAACAGCTTGTTAAGGAGATAGATGAGATAGTAGGAAAGGGTGTACCTTGTCCTAATATCGCGGTATCAGAGCGTACACAGGTTTTGATGCCCTATCATAAGTTATTTGACCAGTATGAGGAGGAAAGACTTTCAGACCGTCAGTTTGGCTCTACAAAGTCAGGTATTGCACCGTTCTTCTCAGATAAGTTCGCAAAGATTGGTTTCCAGGTATGGGAGCTATTCGAGGATGAAAGACTAAAGGAAAAGATTAAGAACGTTCTTGAAATTAAGAATCTTATTTTAGAGCACGTTTATCATAAGCCCTTGATTGATGCAGATGAGCTTTATGCTACTTGTAAGAGATATGCAGAGCTTATAAAACCTTATGTTATTGACACAGTTCAGTTTATGCACAATGCAGTTAAGGAGGGTAAGACAATCCTTCTTGAGGGTCAGCTTGGCTCACTAAAGGACCCCGATTTCGGTATCTACCCCATGACAACATCATCATCAACTCTTGCAGGCTATGGTGCAATCGGTGCAGGAGTACCTCCTTATGAGATTAAGGAAATCATCACAGTTGTTAAGGCTTACTCATCAGCTGTGGGTGCGGGTGCATTCGTATCGGAGATATTTGGTGATGAGGCAGACGAGCTGAGACGCCGCGGTGGTGATGGCGGTGAGTATGGTGCAACAACAGGCCGTCCCAGAAGAATGGGTTGGTTTGACTGTGTAGCATCACGCTATGGCTGTCGCGTTCAGGGTGCAACCTCAGTTGCATTTACGGTTCTTGATGCTCTTGGCTATCTTGACGAAATTCCCGTATGCGTAGGCTATGAGATTGACGGTGAGGTTACTCGTGACTTCCCGACAACAGGTAAGCTTGAGAAGACAAAGCCCGGATTGAAGGTATTGCCTGGTTGGAAGACAGATATTCGTGGTATTACAAACTATGACGAGCTTCCCGAGAATTGCCGTAACTACATTGAGTTCATCGAGAAGGAGCTTGAGGTACCCATTACTATCGTATCTAATGGTCCTGCTCGTGGTGATATTATAATAAGATAATTTAAAATACCGCAGTTTTATTTGCCTTGCGGCAAGTTGTATTATTGCGATAGTTTTATTGCTTCGCCGTTTCATTGTGCCTTGCACAGTTTAAGGCAAATAAAATACCACTCAGAGCAGTAAGTTTCAATAAAACTATGTCAAGGTCATAATATCACTCTGTACGAAGTACGGAATAACACTTGAGTGCGAAACAAATTATGTTTCGCGGCTTTCTGTAATGTCTTAGGATATTCTAAGCCCATGCTTTTATTCTGAAACGCTGAGTTTATGGGGCTTTAGAGAAGAGATGAGAATGAAAAGTGAAAGGTATAAAAAGAAACGCTGATTTTGTATCTAAATCAGCGTTTCTTTTTGGTGCCGATGACCGGGGTCGAACCGGTACGGGAATCTCTTCCCACGGGATTTTAAGTCCCGGGCGTCTGCCAATTCCGCCACATCGGCTTATTCATAACAAATAGTATTATATATTATTTTCTGCGGTTTGTCAATATTTTTTTGAATAAAACAGGCAGAATTTTCTGCCTGTTTTATTGTTATGGCTCAATATGGTGTAAATCCCTTATAAACATAGTAGCCTCGCGGATATTTGAAAGCTCCAATAATTTGTATATAAATCTTTCAATACCGATTTTAACCCCACCATGGGGTGGCATTGCGTATCTGTAGCTTTCAATATATGCATTGTAATCCTCCGCATTGATACCGTAGCTATCCATATTATCCATAAGCTCACTAAGACTGTTTGTGTTTTCCATTCCTGTTGCAATGGTAACACCCTTGTATATGAGTGCAAAGTTCTCATTTTCCTTTGTTGTAAAGCCTGTGCGGGGTAGGTTGGTTATGAATATAAAATCACTCCCATGCTCCGCCTTTGCATACTCCCATAGCTTTGCTTCACTTGTTGGATCAAGTCCTGTACTTTCTGACACTCCGAGCATTTTCATTGCCTCGGTGAATGTCATAACGGGAATATCACATAGGGGGTTAAGTTTAACGTCAAGAAGCCCTAATTCATCCTCGCAATTCTTTGTAAGCTTGTTTATTGCCTCCCATATAAGATTGGTTGTAAGGGTCATAAGCGTGTTGATACTGCAATCGTATGACATATTAAAGCATAGGGCACTATATTCGTTTAAGTGCCTTGTGCTGTTACGGTTAATACCTGAGTAGCAGTTTGAAATCTCGTATACCCGCGAGAATAACGGCAACGCCATTTCAAGGTATATCATAGAATCCTTTGAAAGCGCAGTATTCTTATCGAAGTATTTTACCCTTATATACTCCTTCTCGCTGTCCGCCGTAAGAGGTGTAATTTTTGGTGTTGTAACCGATACAAATTCGTTTGCCTCCATTACCTGTGTAAATGCCCGACGCAGCTCAGCCGTTATTGACATAATTGCACGAGTGGTAGGGTGGTATAGGGTGGCGGTGCGTTTGTCTAAATTTTCCTGAAGAGTACACATAAGCGTAGGTTGGGTAATATCTATGGGAAGCTCCTCTTTTGGCAGTGCGAGAATATCAAAATCAAGCATAGTCAGTTCAAAGCCGTATTCTGCGCGCTTTTCCTCCTTGACCTTTGCGGTCAAAGTTATTTTTGCACCCTCGGTTATCTCCCTTAGATCCTTCTTGCAAAGTTCCGATATATATACCGCCTGATAAGTGTACTTATGATGTGTCAGCATCACAAACACAATGCCTGATGCACGGCGGATTTTATATACTGTTCCGCTTATTTTAATGGTGTCTCCCGTAGCCATTCTTATTACATCGGGGGATGTAACGGCGGGAATGGGGGATGGTGTAAGCTTTATCATATTCATTCTCCTGTTAATTAAAAAGGGGAGCAATCCTTGTGGATTGCTTGCCCCTTGTTTCGTTTATTACGGATGTGGCATATAGTAGCTTTTTCCTAAATCGTCCTTGCGTATTTGCTTACCGTCGGGGTCGTAAACATAACGGTATGAACGCACCGACCTATCCGCACCCACATAGCTTGTGATGTTTTCAATCTTGACCTTATGCTCAACCGGGCGTGCTGTACCGATAACTGTTATGGTTATTCTTCCGCCGCCTGTTACTGACTCAAGCTTTATGGGGTAGTCTGTATTGTTTGCAAATTTGAAATCAACACCTGAATCAGACACCGTCGCATCCTGACCAAGAGGAGCATATCCAACAGGAAACATATGATTCAGTTTTGAAACTATAGACAAATCCGAGTAAAGAACTGCGTTATACAAGGTGGTTGCAACCTGACAGGTACCGCCGCCGATACCCATGACACTTTGACCGTTCATATATTCCTCTGCAGGCAGGAAACCGTTTGCAGATGAACGTGGACCTACGGTATCATTAAAGGAGAACACCTCTCCCGGAAGCAGTACCGCATTATTAATCTTGCTTGAGGCAATGCCTACATTCTTGCCTCGGTTACCGCCTGCATAATAGGTGGTCTGGTAGCTTCCAAGCTTTGCATTGAACAACTTTTCCTTAAGGTCGCCTTCCTTAATCTGTGCATCTGTTTCGTAGTAGGGGATGTATATAACTCCCTCACCCTCGAGGACCTTCGGTGCAAGGACACTTGCCTCCTTGCGGTTAAGGTATCTTCCCGGAGCTTCCTTTATAACTGTAACCTCGCCGTTTACTACCTGATAATGGGCATTCTGCGGCTCACAGTAGGTGAAATCGTTGACCATATCAAAGGTACATGGTTGCGGCGATGCCGATAACAAGGATACATATATATTTGAAAAATTTTCGTTGTTTATAGCTTCTATTACTGAGGCAAAGGCTGAATCAGTCTTACCTGAGAAGCCTGTGTGGCCGGGGGTACATACGATGTATCCCTCGCCAACCTCAAAGGAATGTTCTGTAAGCTCACCATGGATATGAACACCAAACTCCTTCAGCTCCTGTCTTATTACATCCTCCTTAACTGTTGCCGATGGCAATACAGTGTGGGGAAAGATGTATTGAAGTGTGTTTGCAAGGCCGTCAATGAGGACATTTCCTGTTTTGCCGTATCGCATTGCTCGGTCAACTGTATCCTCAATTTTAGCAGTAAGTCCTGCCTCAACGCCATCAATAACCCATACTCTGCCATTACTGTAAATGGTCAGGTCGCAATTTTTTAAAAGCGGTGTATTTTTTACCCTTATTAGTGCTTCATCATATGTAAGGTTACTTACATCAACATTTTCGATGTAAATGTTTCGTCCCATTACATTGTGGGCAGGTAGGGTATTGCATCCGTAAATATAAAAGCCAATCATAGCAACAAAGACGGATGCAAGGGCAATCAGCGTTATCATCAAGCCTTTTTTGTGCTTTTCGATAAATGCTTTTGCACGAACCTTAAAGGGTTCTTTTTCCTCCTCAGCTACAGGCTCGGTGTCTTCCTCATCCTTTGTGTCGGGTTCGGGCTCTGCCATATCTGTCTCCTCTATATTATCCTCAGGGGAATTTTCACTATCAGGGGCATCTTCAACTGTCTGAACATCTGTGTCCTCGGGCGACCCCTCGGCCTCTGTAATTTTGGAGGATTCATCGACTGCTGAATCCTCGGGTATATTATCTGATACCTCAGGAGCGTCATTTTCAACTGTGTCGTCAACGACAATTTCTCCCTCGGCTATTGCTTCTTCAAGCTTCTTTTTTGCTTGCTTGTGGAAATCTTTTCTAAGCACTTTTGCAGGCTTTGTTGTGGCTGAAAACTCATCCTCGTCAGTATCTGCAACAGGTAAATCCTCCTGCTCGGGGATTTCTTCTTTTGTTTTGTTTTTGTTTCGTCTAAATATCATAGTGTTTTGCCTTTATCAGAAAAATCTTTTGAAATCGTTAATATATTCAGTATATTCCTTCAGGAATTCATATATGCGTTTATTCTTTGAAAGAAGCACAAAGGCTTTTTTTACTGCCCTTACGAAGCTCTTTTCATACTCCTCAAGATATAACGCCTTTGCCAGTGGACAAACGCTTTTGGCTCGCGGGTCGATTATTACATCAATCTTGCCGTCCTCATCAAGCACAGGAGTAAGAGGGAATATTCTGCATGCCAACGGTCGTATATACCGGTCGCATTGACCGTCACAGAAAAGAATGGGTGTTTTATATTCCTTACCCTCGTAGGTGTAGGTCAGGTCCGTCTTTTCTATTCGCATATTGTCTGGGTTTATAAGCTTATATACAGCCTCTTCGCCCGGGAATAACAACATTCCCGAATCAGTACCGTGGCAACAGGCACTGTTACAAAGCTCACCGCAGTCTACATTGAGCGGTGTAGCAGTATCAAACAGTCTGTATAATTGTAAATAAACATATGCGCTTTTCATATATTTTATCCCCCTGATTTTATGGTTATATTATAACATAAACAGATGATCAAAACAAGCAAATTTCAAATTTTAACATTTTTTTTGCTACTTTGTAATATTTCTGTATTATAAAGCGAAAATCTGTCGGAAGGAGATGGATATAGCTCCTGGCTAAACCTTGATGCAATCACATAAACCTTATATATTTCTGCGAATTATGTTGACTTTACAGCCCTGTTGTGATATAATTATTAATAATAATGCACTAAAATAGAAAGGATGACTATAAATTGGCAATTGAGGAGATGAATCAAACCACAGAATCGTCGGCTAAAAAAGCTATGTCAGATATTAGTGTCGTTGATGTTATCAATATGATGCTTACCTTCTGGTGGTTTATCGTAGTTTTGGCGGTATTGGTAGGTGGTGCTACATATACATACTTTAAAATTTCAGCAGTGCCTGAGTACAAGTCAACTGCAAAAATATATATTAATACAGAGGGACAGCAGTCCTCTACAGACGTTAACACAAACGCAATCATCGGCGCAACCAACCTGTTGCCTACATATATAGATGTATTGAAGAGTAACGCATTTTTACAGCAGGTAAGTGATGACCTTGACAATAACTATACAGAGAAGGAAATCCTTTCAATGCTTACAATGAAGGCGGTAACAGATACCAACATTATTTCTATGGAGGTAATTAATGCCGATGCCCATGTTGCATACCTGATTGCGTCAAGTATTGTAAACAATGCACCAAATGAGATTGCAAGAGTATTCGGCGGCGGTAGCACAAAACTGACAGAATATCCGTCGGAGGCACTTAATGCAGAGCCTACCCATACAGCTCGCAACGCTATCATCGGCGGTATTATCGGTGCTATTGTGGCTATGGTTATTATATTCCTTGTTAACCTGTTTGATACTCGTGTTAAGAACAAGGATGAGCTTGTTGAAAAGTATGGACTTCCCATCCTTGGTGAGATGCCGAGTCTTGAGTTGGAATAATGTAAAAGAGGGATAAAAAATGGCAGAAAGAAAAAATAAATTAGGCTTTTTGACTAAACAGAAACCATCTGCTCAGGATGAACGTAGACAGCGTTTGAAGAAGAGCCAGGAAGCAATACTTAATAAAAAAACACCCTTCGTTATTCAGGAGGCATACAGAACTGCGCGTACAAATATTATATTCTCAACCGCAGATTCAGATGAAAAGTGTAAGGTCGTTTGTATCACAAGTGCTAACGCAGGTGAGGGTAAGACAACTACAACTCTTAACCTTGCGATTACCTTTGCTCAGACAGGCTTGAAGGTTTTGCTTGTTGACGGTGACCTTAGAAAGCCGAGAATACATCAGTATCTTGGCGTTGTTAAAACAGATGGTCTTACCACAGTTCTTTCAAAGCAGAAGGATTTTGACGATGTTGTATATCACAACCTTCGCCCCGGTCTTGACTGCTTGACATCAGGAGCTATTCCGCCTAACCCTGCAGAGCTTTTGTCATCAGACAACATGAAGGATATGATTGAAAGCCTGAAGGACCAATATGACTACATATTGATAGATACACCTCCCGTAACAGTTGTTACAGATGCCGTTGCTTTGTCAGGCTTTGTGACAGGTATTATAATCGTTGTGCGTGAGGGTTATACAAACTATGAGAGTATCGACCAGGCACTTAGCCTGTTGAACATTGCAAATGCAAAGGTTTTAGGCTTTTTCGTAAATGATATTGATGCTATGAGTATCAACTACGGTTCATACAGAAGC
>JAZOBR010000179.1:0-4962 GCA_045596105.1 Candidatus Ornithomonoglobus sp. | reverse complement strand
ATTGTCAATTATGGAAATCATTGCATAGCCACCGCCGAAGGTGAAAAAGCCGATTTTCATAAAGGTCAACAGTAAGTCAATTAAAATATTTCGTTTCATAGCCTTCTCCATTTTTTTAATATCCCTTATATTATACCAAGTAGCATAGAATAAGTCAATTAATATATGGAAAAAAATAAAAGTCGGCAATGCCGACTTTTATTTCAACATTTCAATTAATTTGCCAAGCTCTGTTTCAAACTTTGCACCGTACCAGTGATTATCCTCTTTTGCAGTTGCTTTAATGCACTCCATTGTGAAATTTGCCGCAATTTTGGCTGAATCGTATGCGGTCTTACCGCGGGTAAGTGCTCCTGCGAAGGCTGATGCATAAATATCACCTGTGCCGTGACAGCTGTTTGGTAATAAATCGTGCTCGTAATATGTATACTCACCGTTTTCGTATACAACAACGCCTGTTTTACCTGCGTTGTAGCTAACACCTGTAAGCACAAGGTTTTTGATACCCATATCGGTAAGCCTTGCGATTATTTCATCAATATACTCCCTTGTATGCTCTGTTCTGAACTCCATACCGCACATCATAACTGCCTCAGTGATATTAGGCAGAATATAGTCCGCAGTTGTACATAGCTTGGCCATTGACTTAACGAAGTCCTCTGTAAAGCCGGGATATAGCTTACCGTTGTCTGCCATTGCAGGGTCAACGATGAAAAGTGAGTCTGCCTTCTTTGTGGTATTATAAATTTTAGTAACATACTCAATCTGATTTTCTGACCCAAGGTAGCCTGTGTATAAGGTATCAAATTTGATATTCTCCTTCTCCCAGTGTGCACATATGTCGGGCATATCTTCTGTTAAATCGCGGAAGGTGTAGCCTGAAAAACCTGCTGTGTGAGTTGAAAGTACAGCAGACGGCAATACCGCCGTTTCAATACCGCATGCCGATATTACGGGCAATGCAACCGTCAGTGAGCATTGACCTACGCATGATATATCCTGTATGGTTAATAGTCGTTTGTAATCCATGTAAATTACCCCTTTACAAATTCTTTTATTTGTATTATAATATATAACTGATAATAAATAAATAATCAAAAAGGGAGTTTTTTATATAACCAGATGAAGGGAAAAAAGTATCTGGCTCTCTATGATAATATTAAGGACAAAATCCTTTCGGGTGAGTACAAGCGCGGTAATAAGCTACCTTCAAAGCGTGTTATGGCGGATATGACGGGCTTTAGTGTAATCACTGTGCAGTTAGCCTATGGTATTCTTATTGATGAGGGATATATTATATCTCGTGAGAGAAGCGGTTATTTTGTTGCAGGGATTGACAGCTTCCCTAACGCAAGACAGGGCGGAAAAACAAAAATCAAGCATTTGCCTGAGCCGAAGATGGTAGCAGAGGAGCTTAATATTGAGCATGCCCTGTGGTTTAAGACGGTCAGAAAGGTAATGTCAGAGCGTGGAGAGCTTTTATTTAAAAAGTCACCAAACAAAGGATGTGAGGTGTTGCGTAATTCCATTGCGGATTATCTGTTAAGGTATCGTGGCATGGTGGCAGACCCCCAATGTATAATTATCGGCTCAGGTGCGGAGCAGTTATATGAAACGGCAATGAAGGTTCTGGGCAGAGAGAAGGTCTATGCCATAGAGGACCCGTCATATTCACAGATTGAGGCGGTGTACAGAAGTGAAGGCGTGCGGCTTAAAAAACTGCCAATGGGTGAAACAGGAATAAAAAACGAGGCATTAAGTGACGATTTTGATGTGTTACACGTAACACCGTTTAACAGCTATCCATCAGGAGTCACTGCAACGGCCGAAACACGAATTGCCTATCTTAATTGGGCAAGGAAAAACGGATATATAATAGAGGATGATTGGGGGAGTGAGTTCTTTACCCCGGGGCAGCCCATTGAGTCCTTGTATTCTATGGATAGGGATAACAGAGTGATTTATATAAATACCTTTTCAAAAAGCCTAAGCTCTGCTATGCGTATGGGGTATATGATTCTACCTCTTGAGATGATGGACGAGTATGACAGACTGTTGGGTGAATTTTCCTGTACGGTGCCTGTCCTGGAGCAATATGTTCTGGCAGAGTTTATTGAAAGCGGTAAGTTTGAAAGACACTTAAACAGAGTAAGAAGAAAGATGAAGGGATAAGTTATGTTTGAATTTATGTACGAAACAAGATACGGCGATTTTAAGGATTTTGAGAATATAAAAACAGGTGCGTTGCTTGATATTATTCAGGATATTGCGATTAAGGATTCGCAATCACGAGGCTATGGTATCCACGTTTTAAGGGAGATGAATCAGGCGTGGCTTATGCAGGGTATAAGCCTGCGTATTTTAAAGCCTGTCAGCACAAAATGCTCCATTGACGCATTCACGTCAGTTGCAAAAATGGGTGCGGCAACCTCGAATCGTGGTTGCATCCTGAGACAGAATGGTGAGGTTGTGGCAAAATCCATTGCATCGTGGTTTTTGATGGATATTGTAAATGTCCGTCCTATGAGAATCCCGAAGGATATGCTTGCGGCATATGAGAGTTTTGATTTTAATGACGATTTCTTTAAGTATAAAAAGCCCGATGCACCCGAGTTTAAAGGTGAGGGCGATAAGGTGTATGTATCAAATCGTGACATTGATACGAACTGCCACTTGAATAATGAAAAGGCAGTTGAAATAATGCTCGATGTCCTGCCTTATGATTATAGCTACAACGCAGTTGACATTATTTATAAGCGTGAGAGTCATCTTGGAGATTGTCTTACACGCCGAATTGAAAAGGATGGCACGGGCTATTGGGTAGAATTATCGTCCGCTGACGGTGAAAGCTCTGTTGTGGCTCATATATTTACGGAATAATTCCCCTTGCAAAAAGACGCACAATAGTGTATAATAGATTAAGAAGCATAATTTGGAGGTGTTTATGATGGATAAGGTATCATTAGTGATTATGGCTGCCGGTATCGGCTCAAGATTTGGCGGTGGTATAAAGCAGTTGGAGCCTGTTGGCCCTTCAGGTGAGATTATTATGGATTATTCAATTCATGATGCAATCAAGGCAGGTTTTAACAAGATAGTATTTATTATCCGTAAGGATATTGAGGCTGATTTCCGCGAGGTTATCGGGGATAGAATTGAAAAGGTTTGCGACAAGCTTGGTGTTGAGGTGGCATATGCATTCCAGGCAAGAGAGGATATTCCCGAAGGATACAGCGTTCCCGATGAGCGTACAAAGCCGTGGGGTACAGGTCAGGCTGTTCTGGCAACTCGTGACGTTGTAAATGAGCCTTTCGCAGTTATAAATGCCGATGACTACTATGGTAAGGAAGCCTTTGGAAAGCTCTATGACTTCCTTACAAAGGCAGACAGCACCAACGACTATTGTATGGCAGGCTTTATCCTGAAGAATACATTAAGTGAGAATGGCGGTGTAACACGCGGTATCTGTAAGTGCGACGATAAGGGTTATCTGACAGACATTATTGAAACCTCAAACATCGAAAAGACACCGACAGGTGCAAAGGTAGGCGACACAGAGATTGATGCCGATTCATATGTTTCAATGAATATGTTTGGCTTTACCCCTGCATTTATCGAGAGACTAAAGAAGGGCTTTGTGGAGTTTTTTGAATATGATGTTCCCAAAAATCCCCTTAAGGCGGAGTATCTTGTTCCTGTATACGCAGGTGAGCTGTTGCGTAAGGGTGAAATCACAATGAAGGTTCTCGAAACAAACGATAAGTGGTTTGGCGTTACATACAAGGAGGATAAGCCTATGGTTGTTGAATCCTTCAAGAAGCTTATCGCAGATGGTGAGTATAGCACAGATTTATTCTCAGATATGTAATTAAAAAAAGGTTGTGTTTCACAACCTTTTTTGTTGACAAAAAAACATCAGGTGATATAATTAAAGTAAAGATACTTATGTCATATTTATTGGCGGACAGGAGGATATTATGAAGGAATATATTGGACACCAATCACAGCTTTACGGCGTTGAGGAGCATAGACTATGCGGCGGTAAGGGTGACGGTATGCGTCTTATAGAGGTTAATAACGGTAGAGGACTGATGTTTACTGTTTCTGCGGATAGAGCAGGAGATATTTCAAGACTGTATTTTAAGGGAAATAATATGGGTTTTTTTGCACCCTGCGGGTATGTAGCACCCGAGTATTACGATAATCGCGGTCTTGGCTTTTTGAAATCTTTTACTGCAGGCTTTTTCACAACCTGCGGTCTTACTGCAGTGGGCAGTCCTTGTGCCGATGCAGGTGAGGATCTACCCTTACACGGAAACATATCCCATGTACCTGCAGAAAATGTGAATTGGTGGGTGGATGATGGTATTCACGTGAAGCTGTATGTTCGTGATGCGTCTTTGTTTTCTCATAAGCTGATGCTTGAGAGAGAATATATATGCCCTCTTGATAAGGATGAAATAATAATCCGCGATACAGTAAAGAATATTGGTAATACAGAGACTCCGTATATGATTTTATATCATATAAATATTGGCTATCCGCTATTGTCGGAGTCCGCACAGGTAACTATAAACAGTGATGGCTACGCACCCCGTGATGATGAGGCAAGACGGGGTATGGCAGATGCGCTTGTACTTCACGAGCCTAAGGATGTATATATTGAGCAGTGCTTCTTCCATAATATGGTTGAGGGCGAGGCAAGGGTTTATAACCCTGATATTGCTACATCCTTATCAATTAATTATAACACACAGGAGCTACCGTATTTTACACAGTGGAAGCAGTTTGGCAAGGGTGAGTATGTTCTTGGCTTAGAGCCGGGCAACTGCACTCCCGAAGGAAGAGATGTTATGCGTAAGAAGGGTGAGCTAAAATTCCTTAAAGCAGGGGAAGCGGTTTCACAGGAGATTACAATTAAGCTTAAGAGTGAGTAAGACACCTGCTCTAAAGTATTTTAAA
>JAZOBR010000178.1:0-3695 GCA_045596105.1 Candidatus Ornithomonoglobus sp. | reverse complement strand
TATATGGAGGATATGGAGCATAAGATTACCGCAATCCGTAAGATGGCAGGCCCTGGCCTTGATATTGAGGTTGACGGCGGTATTGGTGCAAAGAATATTATGCGTCCCGTAAATGCAGGTGCTAATATTATCGTTGCAGGTACTGCTGTATTCGGTGGCAATATTACAGAAAATGTCAAGGAGATATTGGGAGAATGCGGGCAGTTATAATCGGCAATGGTGATATTTGTAATTATGAATACATAAAATCCCGTCTCTTGCCTGAGGATTTCTTCATATGCGCAGATGGCGGACTAAAGCATACAAAATTGCTTGGAATTGCACCTAAAATTGCCTTAGGAGACTTTGATTCGTCAAATCCGTCAGATGATATTAATACGATGAAATTCCCTGTAGATAAGGATATGACTGACAGTGAGCTTGCTATCTTATATGCAATTGAAAATGGGTTTGATGAGATATTATTGCTTGCAATGTCGGGAAGGCGTCTTGACCATACTCTTACAAATATCCTGATGCTATTTAAGTGTGATAATATATCTATGCTTGATGATAATAATGAGATATACCCTTTAAGGAAGCATATAAAGATAATGGGTAAAAAGGGTAAGACAATGTCTATAATTCCTGTGTTCTCAGATTTACAGGGGGTTTCTACCATAGGCGTGAAGTATCCTCTTTTTGATGAAACCTTGTACTTTTCAAAAAGTCGGGGTAATAGTAACATAATTATTGATGATACCTGTGAAATTTCCGTCAGGGAAGGTATGGGTATTGTTATTATAAACGATGGTGAATAAGATGATATATTTAGATAATGCCGCAACGACAAAGCCTTCGGATAATGCAATCAAGGCAATGTTAAACGGTGCTGAGAGCTTTGCAAACCCCTCTTCACTTCATGGTGCAGGATTTGAGGTTGAAAAGCTTGTCGAAAAGTCAAGAGAAACAATTGCGTCTGCTTTAGGTGTTGATAAAAAATGCTTGTATTTTACCTCGGGCGGTACTGAGGCAAATAACCTTGCAATATTAGGTACCTGCGAGGCAATGAAAAGACGCGGTAACCGTGTAATAACCTCAAAAATTGAGCATCCATCTGTGCTTGAAGCATTCCATGAGCTTGAAAAAAGAGGTTTTGAGGTTGTATATATTAATGTTGATAGTGATGGGCGCATATTATTAGATGAGCTTCAGGATGCTTTGAATGAGGATACTATATTCGTGAGTGTTATGTACGTCAATAATGAAACAGGTGTTATTGAGCCTTTATCCGATATATCAAGGCTTGTAAAAAATATCTGTCCCCAATGCGTTATTCACTCCGATTGTGTTCAGGCGTTCGGTAAAATACCTGTAAAGCCTGATATGATGGGTGTTGATATGGTTACTATAAGCGCCCATAAAATTCATGGTGTTAAGGGTAGTGGTGCTTTATATACTAAAAATAAGCACATTTTGCCAATTATTCATGGAGGAGAACAGCAGGGTGGTATTCGTCCCGGAACGGAAAATACGTGTGGTATATTTGCTTTTGCGGCCGCTGTTTCGGAGTGCGACTTTAAACCAGATGAATTTATAAGAAAACGTGAGCTTATGCGAAATGCGTTACTTGAAAGAATTGATAATATTAAAATCAATGGCAGTAATGAGAATAATAGCGGAAGCGTGCTTAATATATCATTCATAGGAATAAAGGCAGAAATTTTGCTTCATTCTCTAGAAAGATACTCAATATATGTATCAACAGGCTCCGCCTGTTCATCACACAAGCCTCAGCCAAGTCACGTGCTTGCAGCAATGGGGCTTTCTCACAAAGAAATTGAGGGTGCAATTAGAATAAGCTTTTCAAGATACACAACAGATGAAGAAATCCTGTTTGCAGTTGATAAGCTTTGTGATGAGGTCAACACAATACGCAGATATATGCGATAATTTTAGGGAGAAAAATAGTGAAGGAAATAATTTTAGCAAAATACGGAGAAATCATTTTAAAGGGTGGTAACAGACCTAAGTTTGAGAAACTTCTTCTTACAAATATTAAGAATGCATTGAAAAATATTGCAGACTTTAAAATGTCACTAAGACAGGCTACAATATATATTGAAGATTTTGAGCCTGATAAGATTGATATTCTGGTTGATAGAATGTCAAAAATCTTTGGTATTGTATCCATTACAAAGGCGGCAGTCTGTGATAAGGATATGGATTCAATCAAAAACACAGCATATGATTATCTTGGAGATGATTTGAAGAAGCCTGCAAGATTCAAGGTCGAGGCAAAGCGTTCGGACAAGAATTTCCCGTTAAATTCGGTACAGATATGTATGGAATTAGGCGGATGGCTTGACGATGAGTTTCCAAACATTCAGTGCGACGTTCACAATCCTGAAATTACGGTAAGGGTTGAGGTGCGTGACGTATCTGCTTATGTTTATATTGATGAGAAAAAGGTCAAGGGTCAGGGCGGTATGCCTATTGGCTCGGGGTCAAAGGCATCATTGCTATTATCAGGCGGAATTGATAGCCCTGTTGCGGGACATATGATTTCAAAGCGTGGTGTTGCTATTGATGCGATTAATTTTTTCTCTTTCCCGTATACATCAGAGCGTGCGAAGGAAAAGGTAATTTCTCTTGCGAAAATTATAGCTCGTTATACATCTAAGGTGAATTTGTATATTGTTCCGTTTACCGAAATACAGTTGCAGATTCGTGATAATTGCCCTGAGGAGCATATGACTCTTATAATGCGTAGGTTTATGATGCGTATTTCAGAGAAAATTGCACGCAAGAATGGCTCTAAGGCACTTGTAACAGGTGAGTGTGTTGGTCAGGTTGCATCCCAGACCCTTTCAGCTCTTGATGTTACAAACGCAGTGGTGGATATGCCTATCCTACAACCACTTATAGGTATGGACAAGATTGAGGTTATAAAGAGGGCAGAGGAAATCGGCACTTATGAAACATCAATTCTTCCTTATGAGGATTGCTGTACCGTATTCACCCCAAAGCATCCCACTATTAATCCAAAGCGTTCTTCGATTGAAAAGACAGAGTCAGTTTTAGAGATTGATAAGCTGATAGAGGAGGCATTATCAGGGGTTGAGATTATAGAGGTTTATCCCGACTAAAAATATTTAAAAAAGTATTGACAAGTACATTTGTTTGTGTTAAAATCAAGTTGTGACAAACAGATGTTCGCAAGAACTAATAAGGAGAAAAATTATGGCAAAGACTGATAAGATTACAAAAGCGCCTGTTGAGCGTCTTGAGAGTGAAGAGAAAAAAAAGGCGTTGGATGCTGTATTCAAAGTAATTGAGAAGGAATATGGTACAGGCTCAATTATGAAGCTTGGTGATACTCACGTTTCAAGCGTAGATGCAATTCCTACCGGCTCAATGACACTTGACATGGCATTGGGTGTTGGTGGTATGCCGAGAGGCAGAATTGTTGAAATATACGGACCGGAATCATCAGGTAAAACAACCGTTGCACTTCATGTTGTTGCAGAGGCACAGAAGAGAGGCGGAGAGGCGGCGTTTATTGATGCAGAGCACGCTCTTGACCCTGTGTATGCACAGAAGCTTGGAGTCGACATAGATAATCTTATTGTTGCACAGCCGGATACAGGTGAACAGGCTCTTGATATTTGTGAAGCGTTAGTGCGTTCAGGTGCGCTTGATGTAATTGTAATCGA
>JAZOBR010000177.1:0-4970 GCA_045596105.1 Candidatus Ornithomonoglobus sp. | reverse complement strand
CCCGAGAAAATCAATGCATTCTTGGGTACAGATGTATCAAATGATGAGATGGCAGAGATATTTGCACGCTTGTCAATCAAGGTTGATGGTGAGAATATGATGCTTGAGCCGCCGTCATGGCGTCCTGACCTTCTTGCAGAGGCGGATATTGCCGAGGAGGTTGCTCGTTTCTACGGATACGATATGATTCCCACAACTCTTATGACAGGTGCAACAACCTGCGGGATTAAAACTCCCGAGCAGAAACTTGAGACTGAAATCAGTGAGATTTTGACCTCACAGGGAATGTATGAGATTTACACATATAACTTCCAGAGTCCGCAGATGCTTGATAAGCTTAACATCGCAAAGGATTCACCCTTACGCAACCAGGTTAAGATTTCAAACCCCCTTGGTGAGGACACATCTGTAATGCGTACAACAATGGCAGGCAGTATGCTTGATACCTTATCAAGAAACTACAACTATCGTACAAAGACTGCAAAGATGTTTGAACTTGGCCGTGTATATATCCCCAATGAAAAGGGTCTGTTACCCGATGAGCCGAGAACATTGATACTTGGTATGTATGGTGACTGTGACTTCTTTGATATAAAGGGTGTATGTGAAGAAATGTTCAATAAGCTTCACATCAAGCATGTTGAGTATGAGAGAGTTGACAACAACCCAATTTACCATCCAGGCAGAAATGCAAAAATCACAGTAGGGGACAAGACAATCGGCATTATCGGTGAGGTACATCCCGCTGTGTTGCGTAACTTTGAAATCGGTTGTCGTGCATATTTAGCAGAGCTTGATTTTAGTGCTATATTCAATGCACAGAATCGCGACATTAAGTATACTGCTCTTACAAAGTATCCTGCAGTTACTCGTGACTTCTCAATCTTAGTTGATAAGATGACACCTGTTGCATCAATCGAGAAGGTTATGAAAAAGGCAGGCGGTAAGCTTCTTACAAAGCTTGAGCTAAGCGATGTATACACAGGTGAGCAGATTCCTGAGGACAAGAAGAGTGTAATGTACAAGGCAGATTTCAAGGCACCTGACAGAAGCTTGACAGGTGAGGAAGCTGATAACTTACACAAGAAGATTGTAAAAGCCCTGTCAAATGAGCTGAATGCGGAGTTGAGATAAATGATTCAATACCATGAATTTGCCTATATTTACGATAGGCTGATGCATCAGGATATAGACTATGATGCATGGTGTGACTATATTGAAAATTTATTTACCTTACACAGCGTATCACCTGATACGCTGTGTGAGCTTGCTTGCGGAACAGGTAATATGACATCAATACTTGCATCTCGCGGATACAAAATGGCGGGCGTTGATATAAGCTCTGATATGGTAATGGTGGCTCGGTCAAAGAGTGCCGATGCTACCTTTGATGTATGTGATATGGCACAGTATAAGCCGAAAAAGAAATACGATGCGTTTCTGTGTATGATAGATGGTATAAACTATATGCTTACCCCAAAGGCGGTAGAGGACACCTTCAGGATGGTTAAGACTAATCTTAATCCAGATTGCGTGTTTATATTTGACATCAGTACAGAGTATAAACTTAAAAACATTCTTGGTAATGAAACCTTTATCCACTCAGAGGATGACATTTTCTATTCATGGGAAAACAGATACATAGAAAAGGTCAGACTTTCTGATATGTATCTTAACTTCTTTGTGAAAAACGGCAGGGAATATACACGCTTTGAGGAACAGCATCTGCAACGCGGATGGCGTGAGAGTGAGATAAGAAAACTTCTTAAAAGGGCAGGATTTGCCGAGATTTCGGTATATGATGAGCTTACGATGAACAGTCCTACGGAGGAATCACACCGTATTGTTTTTGTTTGTAAATAAATATGTGTTCATAATTTAACAGTTTGTAAACTATTTTCCGAATTGGTTGACATAAAACATTTTTGTGATAAAATGTAATCAAAGCTAAGTTTTGTGCATAAACATAGAAATAGGAGAAATTTGCAAACGGAGGTAGTTATATGGACAGATTAACAAGGCGTACATCAGGCGGGAAAATTGTGCTTAACAGAAGCTTATTTCCGGATTATGCTGAGGAAACTCTGCAAAGGGAAGTAGCTGCATTTCCGCCGTTTACGAGAGTTATGGAAAAACTCTATGAATATGAGGAAGGTATTGCCACACAGGAAACAAAACTTTAAGAGCTGTTAGAAAACGGCTCTTTTTTTGTTTAATACAGTATTGATTTTTTGTACACATTATTATATAATAACTTCGTATACAATGTTGATGCTTGCTTATAAATAATCCATCACGAGAGAAGGGATAGTTATGAGAAAATTACTTTCATTTATACTAACGGTATCATTTGTTTTGTCAATGGCAGTAATGCCTGTGTCTGCACAAACCAGTATGGTTGCGGCATATGATTCTGTATTGGGTGAGGTTATAGTTTCTAATCTGCCAAACACAGGCAGTATCCAGAATATCTTGATTGCAAAGGGGCGTAGCTCTATTGATAAGCTGGATTATAGGGAGATTATTCAGTTCAAGCAGTTTACGGAGTATGAGTCTACACAGAAAGTCCCTGTAGGATACTTGGAAAATGGTGAGTATACCGTCTATGTTGGTGGCCAGAACGGAACATACGAGACAGTAACCTTTGATACTGTCAGCTTCTCAGCTACATATAACTTCTATGCGAGAATCATTACAGTTATGAATATTCCCACAGAGGTTCCCAATTGTAACATTAAGGTTGTCCTGAAGGGTGACACTGAAAATACTGTATATATTGAGGAATTTGATACAGAGGCATCAATTCGTGAGATTAATGTTCCTCAGCTTCAGGCAGGAACGTATGAGGTTTTGGTTGAAACAACATTGGATGGACAGTCAAAGACCCTGACAACTGAATTTGAGGTAAAGCCTGAGCAGGTGCCGACAATTTTGGATATAGAAGACACACCTGTTGACGAGAACGATTGCCTGTTCCACTATTCATTTGATTATGTGGGTGAGTTTTCTCCCATGGTAAGTGATATAAATATGTATCCTGTATCTGTAAATAAAGATATTTTTGGCAAGAAAAGCAACATAGGTTATATTTGTCATGGTAATGGTGCTAATGGCATAGGAAATTGGGGAACGGTCTTTGAAGGTGATGTATTCACAATTGAAGCGTGGATTTTCAACCCCTGCGGAACAACTGTAAGTATTCTTCCTTCAGGCGGCGGACAGGCACTTGGTGAGAACAGAATCGGTCTTGCTCTTACCAAGGACGGTAAGATAAATGTATATTACAATAAGTCAACAAGTGGCGGTGAGTTTGTGAAAGCTGACACAGGTGCAACCTACGACAAGGATAATTGGAATAAGTTTGCCTATACTGTTGATACAAAGCAGGATACGGTTAAGTATTATTTGAATGACAAGCTTATTTACACTGTACAAAATCATGGTATGGTACAGGGTAGCTATGGTAAGGATATTCGTTTGGTTGTAGGTAATGAGTATATTTACATTGATGACTTTATGGGTTACCTTGGTGAGTATAAGTCAATATATAAAGACCTGTCACCGACACCAACTCCCACACCTACTCCGACACCAATACTTATACCTGAGAGTGTAACACTTGATAAGACTCAGTTATTGTTTGCAAAAAATGACAAGATAAGAACTTATGATTTAACAGAAACAATTTTACCTTCAAATGTAGATAATAAGGGAGTTAAGTGGACATCAAGCAACGAGGATGTTGTATCGGTTGATGGAAATGGAGTTGTAACAGCGTTATCAAAGGGTACTGCAACAATCACAGTAACAACTGATGCAGGAGTTTGTACAGCAACCTGTGAGGTCAGAGTCTATGACGGCATTGTCTTTGATGTAGGATTTGAGGCTTATGATACAACGGATTGTAAGGTATGGGCTGCGCTGTATGATGATAAGGACAAAATGGTTAATTTAAAGCGCGTTGATGCTAACGATAATGTAACTGTTATGTTTGATGAGGGTGTAACAGGCAAGTATGCAAAGGTTATGCTTTGGAATGTATTTACTCCTGTTATGAAGGAATTTATAAAAGAATTTTAAAAAAGTGGCTTTTGAAGTGAACTAAATGGGGTTCACTTCAATTTTGCCACTTTTTTTATTTGCTCTTTAATATTTCTTTTAATCTTGTAACAAATCTGCTGTATTTGCCCGATGCTTTTTTGTCAAAGCTCACACCTATCTGTAAAAGCTCATTTAATAATGAATCGGGGATAGAGGATGTGTATTCGATTTCAATTTCATAATCGACTCTGTCGAGAAAGGAATTTTTGTCAAGACAGATTTCAACACCCTCACAATAGGAATAACTGCTCCGAAGTGTGGTAAGGTCGCCGATGTGATTTACAGCTACCGCTAAGTCTGTCATTCCCTTGATTTCGTCTGAGGAAAAGCTGTCGGGCAGAGAGTCAATGGGAAATTCCTTCTCCTCACTTATCTGTAGCACGCTTTCCCGATTCAGGTGCTTTTTAACCTGAACAATATGCTTTTCGTCGATTGTTCTTATACGAAAGGTAATTCCTTGTTTTTTTAATTCACCATTTTCGTCTGTATAGTAATGATTAATCTGTGGCTTTGTGGAGCCCCAGGGGTACAGCGTGGAAATAGCCTTGTACTGCTCCTCTGTTATTATAGCCTTAATTTCCTTCTCTATCATTTTGGACTCCTTATATAAACTGGTTTCTTTCGGGACTGTAATTATATCCGATGATGGCACATTTATTAATAATTTCCTCTTTGTTTAATTCCATATTATCACAAAGCTCATCAAAGGATTTATAGCTGTCGCGAAGCTTTGTATTTATATAGCTTAAAAGTATAGCAGGGTCATTTGGTATGTTCATAAAAACCTCCGTATGATAAAAAAATACCCACTCATTTGAGTGGGTAAAGTATGGAGCGGAAGACGAGATTCGAACTCGCGACGTTCACCT
>JAZOBR010000176.1:0-3004 GCA_045596105.1 Candidatus Ornithomonoglobus sp. | reverse complement strand
ACCCTACGGTAAAAAGCTGGTGGGATATGATAAAAGAGTTTATAGAAGATATATTCAATGATGAAATTGGATTATATGCCGCTCAGTCAACCTTCTATATCGTATTGTCGGCGGTCCCATCAATAATGATTATTATTCTTTGTCTTAAGTATTTTATTAATATAGATTTAAATGAGCTGATTGGGACAATCTATGCTACACTGCCTCGTGAGATTGCAGATTTGCTGGCACAGATTATGCAGGATGTATTCCATCGTTCAGCCACAACAGCTATTTTTTCAGTTGCCTTTGTAATTCTTTTATGGACCTCATCAAAAGGCACAATGGCATTATACGGCGGACTTAATAAGATTTACGGCTACCAGAAACGACAAGGCTGGTGGAGAATGAGATTTTTGTCGTTCTTCTATAACATTATCCTGTTTGCCGTAATAATTGCAACTGTGGTTGTATTGGTGTTTGGTAACGCAATATTGTCCCTTATAGACAAGGAGTTTTTGTTCGCGCATTACATTATAAGTGCTTTGCTCAAATTCAAGTATTCAATATTCTTTGTGTTGCTCGTATTACTGTTTGCCGCAATATTTACCTTCCTGCCCCAGAGAAAGGGGAAGTATTCCCATCAGCTGTGGGGTGCATCGGTGACGACAGTGGGATGGCTTTTGGTTTCCTACGGCTTTTCAATATACCTTAAATATTTCTCGAATTTCTCATATCTTTACGGCTCCATCGGTGCTGTAATGCTTATGATGTTATGGATGCTTTTCTGTATGTACGCGATGCTTTTCGGTGCGGAAATAAATAAACACATCGAAAACGGATTTTTTAAGAGATTAGGTATGCGAATAGCTCGCAGACGCTTGAAAAAGGGTAAAAAAATATAAGCTCAGAAGCCTGAAAGTCTGTTGGTTTTCGGGCTTTTTTGTGCATAGGTTATATGATATGGTGAAAATAGCTTACATAGGTTACCTAAAACAACAAAAAATCCAAAAAGCTATTGCTTTTTAACCGTATATGTAGTATAATAAACTTGGTATTGTATGAATTGAGTTAATCTTGTGCTGACCGTTGAGTGAATCCGGTTGAAAAGGCACAGGTTAATGTTTTTGACCTTGAGGAGGGGTACATTTTATATGGATATTGCCGACAGTATGTCGCAAGTTGTTTCGTCACAGATAATTACTAAGGTTATAGTGCTTGTGGTGCTTGTATTGTTATCAGCATATTTCTCTGCAACGGAGACAGCATTCTTTTCAATGAATAAGATTCGTCTTAAGTCACTTGCAAACGATGGTAACAAAAAAGCAAAGAAGGCACTAAAGGTTTCAGATAATATGGACGCATTGTTGTCCACGATACTTATTGGCAATAACCTTGTTAACATTGCAACTACGGCTATTGCTACGGTGCTTTTTATTGACCTTTTGGATGAGGAGCTTGGTGCAACGGTTGCAACAATAGTGACAACTATCGTTGTACTGCTTTTTGGCGAAATTGCGCCTAAGAGCATTGCAAAAAAATCACCTGAAGGCTTTGCTATGTATTCAGCACCGTTCATTTCTGCTTGTATGGGGATATTCAAGCCACTGAACTGGCTTATATCACTATGGCAGAAGCTTATATATAAATTCATAAAGAGTGAGGATGACCGAGGCGTAACGGAAGAAGAGCTTATCACTATGGTTGAAGAGGCTCAGCAGGATGGTGAGATTGACCAGAATGAGAGTGAGCTTATCCGTAATGCAATCGAGTTTGATGATATTGAGGTTGAGGACATATATACCAGCCGAGTTGACCTTGTGGCAATTGAGGCTGATGATGTTGTTGAGGAAATTGAGGAGCAATTTGAAAAGGGCTTTTCAAGACTTCCTGTATATCGTGACACCATCGATAATATTATCGGTGTACTTAACCAGAAGGACTTTATGATGATGGATAGGGAAACACAGACGGTGACATCTGTAATGACCGAGCCTATATTCGTTGTTCCTTCGATGAAGATTTCTGAGCTTTTGAGAACTCTTCAGAGCAAGAAATCACATATGGCAATTATCCTTGATGAATTTGGCGGTACGGTAGGGATAGTCACTCTTGAGGATATTATAGAAGAGCTTGTAGGTGAAATCTGGGACGAGCACGATACAGTGGTCGAGCCCTTCGTAGAGATTTCAGAAAATAAATATAAGGTTCGTTCAACGGCAGACCTTGATGATATGTTCGACCTTTTTGATATGGAGGAGGACACAGAGCATTCAACCGTAGGTGGTTGGGTAGTAGAGGAATTTGGTAAGATTCCGAGAGTGGGAGATGAGTTCAATTTCGGCCCATTGCACGTGTGTGTATCAAAGCGTGACCCAAGACGTGTCACAGAGGTAATCGTAACAAAATTGTTTGACCCCGACCCCGAGGATGAGGAGTAAATGACACTTACAAGGATTGCATCATATGCAATCCTTGTTTTGAAAGGAAATGGAAAAATGTACAAGGTAATTGATGGCGGAGTTTGTGCCGCAAAGGGATACAAAGCAAATGGATTAAACTGCGGTCTTAATAAGAATCACGAGAAAAATGATTTGGGTCTTTATCTATCAGATGTACCCGCAAAGACAGCAGGGGTATATACAACTAACAAGGTTAAGGGTGCGCCCATAATTGTTACAAAAATGCATCTTGAGAAAACTGACAATGTAGCTCGTGCAGTTATAATGAACTCAAAAAACGCAAACACCTGTAATGCTGATGGCGTAGAAAAGGCGGAGGAAATGTGCCGACTTGCCGCGGACGTGTTAGGTATTGCAACAGAGGATGTTTTGGTTGCCTCAACGGGTGTAATCGGTCAGGTCCTTCCAATTGAGCCTATTCGTGATAACGTAAAGGCTTTGGCAGACGGACTATCCTATGACGGCAATGAGGCAGCAGCCACCGCTATTATGACAACTGATACTGTTAAAAAGGAATATGCAGTAGAGTTTGTGATTGACGGCAAGGCTTGCCGTTTAGGCGG
>JAZOBR010000175.1:0-8235 GCA_045596105.1 Candidatus Ornithomonoglobus sp. | reverse complement strand
TCTTCCTAAGACCGCTTGGCCTCCGACTTTTAAAAACATTGCTCTCTCATCCTCGGCGCTGAAGCCGTAAAGCTCCATAGCATCCTCGCGGACATTAAGGTAGGTATACACTGTTACATCATTTCCCACCGAGCCGATTGATTCAATGGTAATAAGGGATGTAAAGAGCATATAACCCACTCCCATAACATCCACTACTATGTAACTGTCACTCTTATTTACAAGCTTTCCTTTGATATAATAATACATAATTCTCCACCCATTTTATAAGTATATTTACATAATATCACAAAACCCAATCAAAGTCAATGAATTTGTTAAAAAATTGTTACAAAATGGCTATGGTAAAAAATGAAAAACACCGATTCGGTTTTTCGAATCGGTGTGAATTTTAATCTTACATTGAGATTACGCCAAAGGCTGAAAGAACTGATGATGCAAGCACTGCACATACCAAGATAGGTGCAATATACTTAATCATAACCTTGAACAGACCCTTTCTCTTGAAGCTACCACATGATAATACCTCGTCCTCTACTACCTTTGTACCAATACCAAATGTTACAAAGAAGCAGATTAGAAGTGCACAGATAGGCATCATTACTGAGTTTGTAATGAAGTCCATAAAGTCAAGAATATCGAATCTACCGCCGATGAATCTTACATTTGACAATACATTGTAGCCCAATGCCGGCAAGCAGCTAACTAACCATGAGCCAACACCAACTATCAATACTGACTTCTTTCTTGAAACCTCAAAGTGATCGCATACACATGCAACGATTGTCTCCATTAGTGACATAGCTGATGTAATAGCAGCCGCGAATACCAAGAAGAAGAACAATACACCTATTACGTTTGATAGGGGCATTGTAGCAAATACCTTAGGCAATGTCATAAACATTAGACCGGGGCCTGCTGAAAGCTGGTCCTTGTCGAATGCGAACACTGCAGGAATAATCATCAAACCTGCCAAAACAGCGATTGCTGTATCGAATAGCTCAATTCTGCCAACATTCTTCTCAAGTGATGTGTTCTTAGGCATATATGAACCGTAAGCAATCATAATACCCATTGCAAGTGACAATGAATAGAACATCTGACCCATTGCCGCCAATACGCCGATTACACTGAAGTTATTAAAGTCAGGAATCAAGAAGTACTTAACACCCTCCATAGCACCGGGCAATGTCATTGAATAAATTGAAATCACAATTGCCAATACAACCAAGACAGGCATCAACACTGTACTAACCTTCTCAACACCCTTTTTAACACCCATCAATAGAACCAATACAATGAATAGTGTAAAGATTGTCTGAGTAGTCAACAATGCTACAGGTGATGCTAACATATCAACAAAGTATGTCTCACCTGCCACAAGGTCTGCACCAACTAAGCCTGTTGTTGCCGCACCCTGCAAAGCGTTTGTGATTTCTGTCACAAGACCCCCAAGATATACTGCAAAATACTGAATAATCCAACCACCGATTACATTATAGTAAGGAAGGATTATACAGGGGATTAATGTTGCAATAATACCCAAGAAGCCCCACTTCTTATTTAATGTACCGAATGCATCCAACGAACTCTTGCCGCTCTTTCTACCAATTGCATTCTCGGCAGTCATTAGAGCAAAACCGAATGTGCAAACCAATAGAATGTATACAAGCAAGAAAATGCCGCCACCGTACTTAGCTGCAAGATATGGGAATCTCCAAATATTTCCCAAGCCTACCGCTGAGCCTGCTGCTGCAAGCACAAAGCCAAGGCCGCTTGAAAATGTACCTCTTTCTGATTTCATTTTCATACCTCCATTTTTTCTTAATAGATAGATTCTATCACATATATTGACTTAATGCAAGACTTTTTGCCAATTTATACAAGAATTGTTAATAAATTGATATTTTACGTTAATAAATTCGATAAATTACAGAATTCGTCAAGAGATAAGGTTTCCCCTCTCCGTCTTGGGTCAATGCCAACACCTTCAAGAATTTCTGTCAATTCCTCCTTTGATTTCGGGAAGTTTGCACTCAGGCAATTAAGCAAGGTCTTTCTTCTCTGGGAGAATGCCGCCTTAACAGTTTTAAAAAAGACTATTTCATCCTTCGGCATAACCGCAGGAGTGTCACGCATTACCATCTTTACCACCGCACTGTCAACCTTGGGAGGCGGTACGAATAAATCTGCAGGGACTACCGTAATTGTTTCAACCTCAGCATAATACTGACACATTACCGATATTGCACCGTAATCCTTTGTAGCAGGCTTTGCACAAATTCTGTCAGCAACCTCCTTCTGCACCATTACAACAATGTTTTTAAGAGGCAGCTTGCTTTCAATAAGGCCTGTTATTATGGGCGTTGTAATATAGTAAGGCAGGTTTGCCGCAACGCTTACCGTCTCTCCGCCAAACTCCTCATCTATTAATGCACGGACATCCGCCTTTAACACATCCTTATTTATAACCTTTATATTATCATATTCACCTAAGGTGTCCTCTAATATAGGTATAAGGTTTTCGTCAAGCTCCAATGCCACAACCTTTTTTGCACGCTTGCAAAGCTCGTTTGTCAGGACACCAAATCCCGGGCCGATTTCAATAACACCGCCGCCATCAATTTCCGCCGCCTCTGCAATCTCCTCTAAAACCTCCTGAGAGGACAAGAAGTTCTGTCCTAAACCCTTCTTGAACACAAACCCATACCTACGGGCAATATCCTTTATAACAGATGGTGAAATAAAATCCATACTCTTACTCCTTAAAATCATCCATAAACGGTACCTGAGTCTTAATATCAAGCTCGTTTAAATATTCCAATATGCTCCCCTCAGGGAAATCAAATGCCACACGGGTGCTATAGAGTGACTGACGGTACCTTGTTCCATGTCCACCATACTTTGTATCCCCCGATAGCGGAAAGCCCAATGCACTCATTTGTGCTCTTATCTGATGAGTACGGCCTGTATGAAGCTCCACCTCAATCAAGGTGTAGCCATCCTTTTTTGCGACCGCCTTATATGAAAGTGATGCATCCACTCCTGTGTCCGCTACCCGAGTTACCTTAGCATCACGCAATAGCTTACCCCTAACCTCTCCCGAATCGGGTGTGTGCCCCTCAACGATTGCGGTATAGAACTTATGCACGCACCTCTCCTTAATGCCCTTATTCATTTCACGCAGGGCAAGAGCATTCTTTGCACTTATTATAAGCCCACCTGTGTTTCGGTCAAGACGATTACACAGAGCGGGCTTAAAGGTACTCTCGTTTTTCGGATTATATTCACCTGTATCATACAGATAGCTTATAATCATATCTATAAGCGTCTCACCCTCACCCGTCTCATCGGCGTGTGAGAGCATACCCACAGGCTTATCAATAACCATAATGTTCTCGTCCTCATAAACTATGTCAAGTCTGGGCTTAACATACTTAAACTCATCCTTGACCTCAAAGAATTCGTCCTTAAGATATAGAGAAAGAATATCACCTGCCTCGAGCATCTGTCCGCCGTCCTTAATATGGCGTCCGTTCAACCTTACACAGTTCTTTCTCAAGCTTTTATAAAGCATTGATTTTGGCATAGTGGGAAGAAGCTTTCCTAAATATTTATCGAGCCTCTGTCCACCATCATTACGGTTAATTATAAATTCACGCATATTATCTTGCAATCATTGCCGCACCGATTATGCCTGCATCGTTCATAAGCTTTGCAGGGATAATCTTGGGGCTCTCCAATAATTTATTATAATTCTTAGCATATACATACTCTCTTATGGGTGCTAAAAGATACTCACCCTCACGACTTATTCCGCCACCGATGGCAATAATCTTTGGTTGGAATATGTTTACCATACTTACCAGCCCCTCAGCAACGTATCTGCGGTAGTTATCAACCACCATCTGACCTGCCTTGTCCCCTGCCTTAGCAGCCTCAAAAGCAGTTCTGCCTGAAACCTTGTTGTCACGCTTTACTATGTCGTGCATCATACTATGGGGATTTTCATCCAAAGCCTTCTGTGTCTGTCTGATAAGAGCAGTAACTGACGCATATACCTCCCAGCAACCGTCTCTTCCGCAAGTGCATGGCTCACCATCCATGACAATAGACATATGTCCTGCCTCACCTGCAGCACCGTTGAAGCCATGGGCCATCTTACCATTGACAATAATACCTGACCCAACACCTGTGCCAAGTGTTATTAACAGAAAATCCTCTGCTCCCTCACCGCTAACTACGTACTCACCCATACACGCACAGTTAGCGTCATTATCAATCTTAACCTTATGTCCGATTAGCTTGCCTAATTCCTTAGCCAACGGGAATTGAGTCATTCTGAGATTGTTTGATGATACTACAACGCCATTTGCAAAATCAATTGAGCCGGGGCTCCCTACTCCCACGCCCTTGATGTCAGCCAAAGCAACTCCGTATTCCTCGCAAAGCTTCTTTATAAGGCCTGCCATATCCTCAACAATTTCCATTATAGGACGTTCCTTTAATGTGGGTGTCGAGCCCTGATGCAAAATCTTACCGTCCTCTGATACTATTCCTATGGCAATATTAGTACCGCCTAGGTCAACTCCTATATACATATTTTGTCCTCCCTATATTAACTTAGTATTATAATATCACATTTTATCGCAGATTGCAATTATTTTATGTGATATTATTGAATTCCCCTGACCTTGACATTAATTTTCCCTTATGATAAAATATATATTTAGTAATAGGAGGGGTTATTATGAATTATTCACCCATAAAGCTTGTTGCACCCATCAAGGACTATCTTTGGGGTGGTACTCGGCTTATAACAGATTTTAACAAAAAGACGGTATTGGAAAAAGCGGCAGAAAGCTGGGAGCTATCTACTCACCCTGACGGCGAAAGCGTTGTGTTGGGCGGCAAGTTTGATTCTATGAAGCTGTCAGAATATATCAAGGCAAACGGCGGAGATAAATGCATAGGCACAAAGGCGGCGGCGTTTGACTTCTTCCCCATCCTTATAAAGCTTATTGATGCAAAGGACAATTTATCCATTCAGGTACACCCTAATGATGAGTATGCACTTGAGGTTGAGGGTGAATACGGTAAAACCGAAATGTGGTACATAGTAGATTGTGACGAGGATTCATATCTTTACTACGGGCTTAACCGAAATGTATCAAAAGAGGAATTTGAAGAAAGAATAAGGAACAACACCCTACTCGAAATCCTTAACAAGGTGGATGTGCATAAGGGTGATGTATTCTTTATCCCCTCAGGCACTATCCATGCGATATGCTCAGGCATCCTTATCTGCGAGGTACAACAGAATTCAAATACTACCTATCGCGTATACGACTACGACCGCAGAGGTGCTGACGGCAAGCCTCGTGAGTTACATATCGAAAAAGCTATTGCAGTATCTGATATGTTCCCCGCACCTGAGCTTAAAAAGTCAAATTGTGACACCCTTGCAAGCTGTAAGTACTTTACAGTCAAGAAGGTCACCTGCAACGGCAATGCTACAATTTCACTGTCAGAGGATTGCTTCCGTTCACTTGTTATTCTTGATGGTGCGGGTGAGATTGAGGTAAATAACAATAGCGTATCCGTTACAAAGGGTGACAGTGTATTTATCCCTGCACAAACGAGTGAGGCAAGGCTTACAGGAAGCTTTGATGCTATTCTTTCGTACGTGTAATAAAGGAGACAGGTTTTATGCCTATTTATAATTCCATAGAGGAGCTTATCGGCAACACGCCAATGCTCCGATTAGAAAATATCGAAAAGTATTTTGACTTAGAGGCAAGGCTTTATGCCAAGCTTGAGTACCTTAACCCTGCAGGCTCTATCAAAGACAGAGCCGCCAAGGCTATGCTTGATAAAGCGGAGCAGGACGGTATCCTCACCCCCGACTCAGTAATAATTGAGCCTACAAGTGGTAACACAGGTATCGGTCTTGCATCCATATCTGCACAACGAGGATATCGTGCCATAATCGTTATGCCCGAAACCATGTCAGAGGAGAGGAAAAAGCTTATGCGTGCCTACGGTGCGGAGCTTGTCCTGACCGATGGTAGGCTTGGCATGAAGGGCGCAATCAAGAAGGCAGATGAGCTGGCAAAGGAAATTTCGGGCTCATTCATCCCTGCACAATTTGATAATCCATCCAACGCTCAGGCGCATCGCGATACCACAGGCCCTGAAATCTATCGTGATTTAGAGGGAAAGGTTGATATTCTAGTCGCAGGTGTAGGCACAGGCGGTACCATAACAGGTATCGGTGAGTATCTGAAATCACAGAACGAGAATATTAAGATTATTGCAGTTGAGCCTACCGATTCACCATATCTTTCTAAGGGTGAGGCAGGGGTGCACAAGCTTCAGGGCATCGGTGCAGGCTTTGTCCCCAGTATATTAAACACCGAGGTGTATGACGAGATTATTTGCGTACATCATAACGATGCATATGCAAACGGCAGATTGATTGGTACAAAGCAGGGTGTCCTTGCAGGCATCTCATCGGGTGCGGCACTGACCGCCGCCATAGAGGTGGCAAAAAGACCCGAAAATAAAGACAAAAACATCGTTGTAATTCTCCCCGATTCGGGTGATAGATATTTATCAACGGAAATGTATCAATAAAAAAGATGAGCTTTCGCTCATCTTTTTTTAGTTCAAGCTCCAGCTTGAAATGGACCTTGTGTAATCACTCAAGGGTGAGGGATTTATAACCGAATCAGGTGTAATCTTCGCCGTAATAATAAAGCTCTCGCTTACGCCTGTAGTCTTAAGCACGATTCTGCCTCTGTCGGGTATTGTTGACGCTATATTGTCACCAATAATCGACTCAATGGGTATTTCAAATTTCTCTATAGTTGCAGTACCACCCTCAATCTTATACTCAACCTTACAACCCTTACCGCTCTTTGTAAGAGTAATAATATCCTTAGCCGCATCAACCGTTACCGCCGCACCGCTATCGGGCATCATAAACCAATAAACTGTGTTGTCATTGCCGGGGATTGTAATCTCGTCACGAACAACAAGTGAACGCCTGTCATCTGTCAGGAAGAAGCCTCGTGTTGCCTTCTCTACATCATACAATACATCACTCATATCAACAGTTGCAATAGCACCCTTATCCGTTTGCTTAACCATCTTAAGGACTGCCCTATTCGAATTTGATGTTGAGCCAATATCCATATCCTCGTTTGCCTCTGTGGGGTTAGTCACAACTGTGTTATGTGCCTCCGCACGAGCCTTAAAATACTTCCAACGCATACCGTTAACCGATGAATCCCAATAAGGTGACGAATACTGGTCTGCACCAAGGTCCTGGAACCATCTTATGCCGTCACTCTCAAAAATAAATGTACCTGCATCGAGCTGTGAATGTGCCTGATTCAAGGGACCTGCCTTGATTGACATAAAGGTGCTGTCGTTATCCCAACTGCTTCTTAATGTGGCAATATTGATTGACTCACTGAAATAGTCAAGGGGCAGATTAACCGAGGATGTAACATATTCGGGTCTGTACCATACAAGTGCCAGGGCTAGCGCCTCACCATTGTTTCGGTTAGATGTAGGGAATGAGGTTGTCATATTCTTAATAAGGCTGTTACCCACACCCGGCTGGTCAAACTTCTCTGCTAACCACATCAATTCAGGTGTATAGAACTTTCCCTGATATGCATCACCGTAGTTCATAATACCGATATTTCCATGCATTGAAAGCTCAGACATACCTGCCTGGTCAAGCCCCTGAATTGCACTGAAGCCGAAATCAGTGCCAAGAACACTATCCATGCCTGCAATGAACTTTGCGGTGTTTATAATTGTATACTCCCAATAATGGGGGCCCTCAAACCATGCTCCTGTCTCCCAGTGATACATATTGAACTCATTGCCTCGGATGGTGTTTGAAATCAACCACGAGGACTCCTCGGGGTATACGTCCATAAACGCCAATGCCGCCGCGGTCACACTGCCGTTACATACTGTACCATGGTTAGCATCATTATTAAATGCAGTACCCATTCGTGTGGCATTTGAGAAGAACGCCTGGATACAGTAATAATAGCCTTCCTCATACATTGTTGTTTCAAACAGCCTTCTCTCATCTTCCGTAAAGGCGTGATACATCCAGTCATATGCAATAGCAAATGCCGCCATAGTTTCCACTATGTCAAGATGAGCCTGGGGATGCCAGTCAGGGAATACCTCACAGTATACCCTCATATC
>JAZOBR010000174.1:0-11766 GCA_045596105.1 Candidatus Ornithomonoglobus sp. | reverse complement strand
CAGCAGCAACGTCACGTGTTTCAAGAGGATGCATAAATACTTCACCGTTTACATTTACAAGCTTTGCACCAAGTGAACGAACTTTTTCTGTAACAAGTGCGCCAAAAATCTGTTCGGGATAAGCAACACCTGTTGGATGATACTGCAGGGTCTCGGCATATAGCAGCTTTGCACCTGCACGATAGCCAAGCACAAGGCCGTCTGCGGTTGCACCGTAGTGGTTTGATGTGGGGAATCCTTGATAGTGCATACGACCTGCACCGCCTGTTGCGATAACAACTGTTTTTGCGCGGGCAACCATAATTCCCTGTGTTTCCATATTAAGCAATACTGCACCTGCGGCATTGCCGTTCTCGTCAAGAATCAGCTCGATTGCCGCAGTAAAGTCGACAACGGGAATTTGACGATTTGTAACCTCGTCACGGAGAGTTCTCATAATCTCCGCACCTGAGTAATCCTTTGCGGCGTGCATTCTCTTGCGAGATGTACCGCCGCCATGAGTTGTAATCATATTGCCCTCGGCATCCTTATCAAACTCAACGCCAAGGTGTGACAGCCAGTCGATAGCCTCGGGAGCGTCGCATACAAGCTTGCGAAGAAGCTCACGCTTTGCGGCAAAGTGACCGCCGCCGAATGCATCAACGAAGTGAATTGCAGGTGAATCGTTGTCCTTATCTGCCGCCTGAATACCGCCCTCTGCCATCATTGTGTTAGCATCACCCATACGAAGCTTTGTAACAACCATAACGTTTGCCCCTGCCTCGTGAGCCTCGATTGCCGCAGATGCACCTGCACCACCGCCGCCGATTACAAGCACGTCAACATCATATGTGATGTCTGTAAGGTCGATGTCCTCTGCCTTGATTCGGCTTTGTGCCTGCAATGTAGCCGCAAGCTCGTGGGGGACCTTCTCACCCTTGTTAGGACCAATTTTAAGCTCTGAGAATTCGGTAGTCTTGTAGTCGGGATGGAACGCCTTTAGAAGGTCGTCCTTCTCCTGAGCCGTCATTCGTGCAGGCTCATATGCAATGTTCTTATCTCTTGCTGCCTCAACGGCCTTGATAGATTCTGTAAATTTCTCACTGTACATTTCCCTGCCCCTCCTTACTTCTCAATCTCACGAGTATTGTAAAGCTCTTTGAGCTCATCAATGGGCTTCTGCATAAGAGCCTCAATAAGCTCTGTGAATGTGCCGTCCTTGATTTCCTGAACTCTGTTCTCAAGGTGGTCACACTTGGGAGCTAAGTATTTACCGTTAATACGTCTTGCAAGCATAGCAACCTGAGGATGTGAAATACCTGCAGGACAACGTGATGAGCATACGCCACACATTACGCAGTCAAAGGACTCCTCTGCACACTTCTCGAAATCACCTCTCTGTGCATATGCAATGTACTGCATAACATTCAGGTCCTGTGTACAAGCCTTTGTACAAGCGTTACAGCCGATGCATGAGTATATCTCGGGATATAACTGCATCATAATCTGTTGTGTGGGAGTAATCTTCTCAATATCATAAACCTGTTTAACAAGGGGGAAGAAAGGAAGTGTTGCGATGTACATGCCCTCCTCAACCTTAGTCTGGCAAGCAAGGCAAGCCTTAAGGTCGCGGTCACCCTTGATTCTGTAGATTGTTGCACAAGCACCGCAGAAGCCGTTACGGCAACCGCAGCCACGAACAAGCTGATAGCCGGCGTATTCCATTGCGCACATAATTGTTAGGTTGTCCGGAACCTGATATTTCTTCCCGAACAAGAATATATTTACCATATTTTCCATTAGTTTATCCTCCTTGATTAGTATTCGTCAGGTAGCTTTTCTACCTCGTCAAAGCGGAACACAGGACCGTCCTTGCAGACATACTTTGAGCCGATGTTGCAACGACCGCACTTGCCCACTCCGCACTTCATACGAAGCTCGAATGTTGTGTAAATCTGCTCGTTTGTAAAGCCAAGCTCCTTAAGTGCCTGTAAAACGAACTTAATCATTATGGGGGGACCGCAGACCAAAGCGGTCTTGTTTGTGTCAAAGCCAAGCTCCTTTAAGTAGGCGGGAACAAAGCCAACGTGGCCATCCCAGCCCTCTTGCTCGCGGTCAATTGTAAGGTGGACGTTCACGCCCTTTGCCTTACTCCAGCTTTCCTTGATTTCCTCAAGCTTAACCAAATCATCCATTGAACGAGAGCCGTAAAGGATGTCGATTGTGCCGTAGTTTTCACGATTGTCAAGACAGTAGTTTATAACTGAACGAAGGGGTGCAAGACCGATGCCTCCTGCTATAAACAACAGGTTCTTGCCCTTTAGCTCACCCTCAACGGGGAAGCTGTTACCGTAGGGACCGCGGACGGTAATCTCGTCACCAACCTCCAAATCGTGAAGGTATGATGTAAGCTCGCCGCATTTTTTAATACTGAATTCCTGATACTCCTTGTTTGTGGGAGAGGATGTAATCGAGAACATTGCCTCACTGACACCGGGAGCGCAAAGCATCGCACACTGACCGGGCATATGCTCAAAAAGCTTACCGCCCTGAGGTGCGTTCACACGAAAAGTTTTAACATCAGGAGTTTCCTGAGTAATGCCTGTGATAACACCAACCATAGGTATGAGTGTATCCAGATTATAATCCTTATGACAATTACATTCGCACATATTACTTGCCCTCCTTTCCAAATGCCTTGATTACCTTAACGATGTTAAGGGCTGACGGACACCGGTCCACGCATCTGCCACAGCCGACGCATGAGAACATTCCGTCATTGTTTGCAGGGAAATAAACAAGCTTGTGCATAAATCTCTGTCTGAATCTCTGCATCTGGCTTGTGCGGTTGTTGCCGTGTGCCATCATTGTGAAATCAGAATACATACATGAGTCCCAGCAACGGTACCTCTGTATGCCGTGTCCTGTGTCGTAGTCCTTAATGTCATAGCACTGACAGGTGGGACAAACGAAGGTACAGGTACCGCAGGCAAGACAGGGCTTGTATAAATCCTCCCAGATGGGTGAATTAAACTTCTCGTCAAGAGCGTCACCGCCCCAACCCGCCAAGGACAAATCCTTGTAGGGAAGCATGTCAAGAATTTTCTTGGTTTCTGCCTGCTGACTTGCTACTGCACTGTCATCTGCATCCTCTAACATATCCTTAACCGATGCCAGAAGTTTCTCACCCTTTTCTGTTACAGCCTTTATGTAAAGCGCGTCACCCACATTCCAGGCTACCGCATCTGCCAACGCCTCGGGGTTTGAGGGGTCTATACCGAAGGTCGTACAGAAACAGCTCTCCTCAGGCTCACCGCAGGCAAGACTTACGATGATACCGTGGTCACGGCGTGCCTTATAGAAGGAGTCAACGGGGTCTGCTAAAAATACCTTGTCAAGAACCTCTATTCCCTTCAAATCACAACCGCGAATACCAAATACCACAAAGTCGCGATTCTTTAATTCCTCAGGCTTAATCTCAATTTTCTTGTTTTCTGTCTTACAGGTGTAGAGATTCTCGCTCTGGGGGAAGAACACGTCCTTGGGTGACTTTACTGTTTTTAATGTGTCAAGGTCAAAGGCACAGTCTTCGGTGTAAAGACCGAAGTTTGTCTGTGCGCTATTTTTAATGGGAAGGAATACTTCCTTATCCTCGGCAATTTTACGGAATAATGCCGAAAGCTTAGTTTTTGCAATCTTATACATACATTATCCCCTCTCTGTCACAATACTCGGCTCAACATCCTCAAAGGTGAAGCTTGTAAGAGGACGGTCACCGTCCGCAGTTTCACCCGCTGTGAAATCACCGTAGAACTCGTTAATATCCTTAATAAACTTTCTGTTGAAAAGATGTAGCGGAATACCCTGTGGGCAAACACGACTGCACTCTCCGCAGTCTGTACATCTTCCCGCAACGTGGAATGCGCGGATAATGTGGAACATCTTTTCCTCGAAGCTGTCAACATTAGCCTTCTGCGCGCTATCGAACTTGTTTGAATCAAACATACACTTTCTGCAAGAGCAGGCAGGACATACATTTCTGCAGGCGTTACAACGGATACACTTTGAAAGCTCACGCTGGAAGAATTCAAACTTCTCCTCGGGAGACATCTTCTCGATTGCTTCCACTTCCTTGAACTTGTCGCGGGTTCCGGTATCTCTTGACTCACCAATTATTTCGTCATACACCATATGCTCCTTGCCCTTGCAAACAGAGCAACGGGAAAGCATAGCCTCATCATAGGAACAGTCCTTGTCACCATAGATGGTTTTAATTTTCAGAGTATCGCAGGGGTCTGACATTTCTGCACCCTCTATATCTGTGATACCCTTAATTCCAAGTCTTTTGATGTTTTCCACATCAAGCTTGCCCTTACAACCAACACCGACGATGTACGCCTTCTGGCGGTCAACACGATGCTCATATGTAAGCTGATTAAATGAATATGTATCGCAGGGTTTCAAGAACACAAGGGTTTTGCCCTCAAGTGTTGATGCCTCAATCATATACTTGCTGAGATTGGCACCGCAAAAGCCGTTATATACGAAATTATCCAATTCCTCAACGGAGTTGAAGAATGCGGGCTCGGGATTATATGAAAAGTCGCCCTTTTTCCAGCCAAGCACACGATTGACAGTGCCGTCAGAAAGAAGCCCTTTTGCACGAGTAATCAGTTCTTGCATCTCAAATCCCCCAATCTTACATTTTTGCCCAGTGAACGGATTTTTGAAACAAACTCGTTCATTGTAGTTGAGAACTTAACTCCCTCTGCGGCGGATACCCATTCAACTCGGGTTCTGCCGTTCTCAACGCCGATAAAGTCAAGCATTGAGAATAGTAATGTCATACGGCGTCTTGCGTAGTAGTTGCCTGTTGAATAGTGACAGTCACCTGGATGGCAACCGCAAATAATAACGCCGTCAGCACCTTTTTCAAATGCACGAAGGATAAACATGGGGTTTACTCGGCAAGAGCAGGGTACACGAATAATCTTTACATCTGCGGGGTATTGCAAACGTGATGAGCCTGCCAGGTCTGCACCGGCATAACTGCACCAGTTACAGCAGAATGCAACAATTTTGGGCTTGAATTCTTCGCTAGTTGTTATCGACATATTGCATCCACCTCCGCTAAAATCTGTCTGTTGGAGAAGCCCTGAAGGTCCATTGCACCTGAAGGGCAAGTAACCGTACAAGCACCGCAACCCTGACATAGTGCGTTATTTACAACTGCCACGCGGGATGTGCGTCTTACGCCATGGTCATTGATTTCCTTCTCCTCATATGTGATTGCACCGTAAGGACAGACATTCTGACACTGTGAGCATCCGTTACACAGTAGCTCGTCTGCCTTTGCAGTGCATGGGTTAGTCATAAGCTTATCCTTTGCAAGAAGACCGATTGCCTTAACTGCCGCGGCACCTGCCTGTGCAACGGTTTCGGGAATATCCTTCGGACCCTGACATGTGCCTGAGAGAAACACACCTGCAGTGGGGGATTCAACGGGGCGTAGCTTTGCATGAGCCTCTGTCAGGAAATTGTTTGTGTCAATGCTTGCAGTAAGCATTGTTGCGATTCTTCTTACATCCTTTTCAGGCTCGATCGCCGCTGCCAATACAACCATATCGGCATCCTTTAAAATCTGCTTGTTGTCAAGCAAATCTGAGCCCTGAACAAGTAGCTTACCATCAGGCTGAGGAATAACCTTACCAACCTGACCCTTTATGTAATTTACGCCATACTCCTCAACGGCACGGCGGTAGAACTCGTCAAAATTCTTACCAGGTGTACGGACATCAATGTAGAACACAGTCACATTCACATCGGGGTACTTATCGCGAATAAGCATTGCGTGCTTTGCTGTGTACATACAGCAAATCTTTGAGCAGTAGCTCTTGCCGCGCTTATCACTGCAACGACTGCCCACGCACTGGATGAATACGATTTCCTTGGGAGCCTTGCCGTCCGAAAGTCTTTCAAGATGACCCTTTGTGGGACCTGCGGCATTCATAATTCTCTCAAGCTCAAGAGAAGTAATAACATCCTTGCTCTGTGAATATGCATACTCGTCATAGTTATCAAGCTTAATCATATCAAAGCCTGTTGCCACAACTATTGCGCCGTACTTCTGTGTTACAATCTCATCCTCTTGTGTATAGTCAATAGCACCTGCGGCACAAACAGTTTCGCAAAGTCCGCACTTGCCTGTCTTAAACTTGATACATGCATCTCTGTCAATTACGGGAACATTGGGAATTGCCTGCGCGAAGGGAGTATAGATTGCAGTACGGTTGTTAAGGCCTCGGTTGAACTCGCTGGGAGTCTTCTTTGAAGGACACTTCTGCATACAAGCACCGCAGCCTGTACATTTGTCTATATCAACGCTTCTTGCTTTCTTTCTTATATCAACTGTAAAGTCGCCCACAAAGCCTGTTACTTTGTCAACCTCACTGTATGTATATATATTGATTTTCTCATGGGCAGATGCCTCAACCATTTTCGGTGTAAGAATACAAGCAGAACAGTCAAGGGTGGGGAAGGTTTTGTCAAGCTGTGACATTCTTCCGCCGATTGACGGAGTCTTTTCAACGATATCAACCTCATAGCCTGCATCTGCAATATCAAGAGCAGTCTGGATACCTGCAATACCGCCGCCGATAACAAGCGCACGCTTTGTAACTCGGCTTTCACCCGGCATAAGGGGTGCGTTAAGGTTAACTTTTGCAACTGCGGCGCGCATAAGGATAACTGCCTTCTCTGTTGCCTCCTCAATATCCTTGTGAATCCACGAAACGTGCTCACGGATATTTGCAATCTCAACCATGTAAGGGTTAAGACCTGCCTTTTCGGCACATTTTCTGAAGGTTGCCTCATGCATTCTCGGTGAGCATGAGCATACAACGATTCCTGTAAGCCCCTTTTCCTTGATTGCCTCGGCAATGTGTGCCTGTCCAACCTCAGAACACATATACTGGTAGTCCTCGGCGTGAACAACGCCCGGCTCAAAGCGAGCCATCTCTGCTACCTTTGCTACATCAACTGTTGCCGCAATATTACTGCCGCAATGACATACAAAAACACCAATTCTCTGCAAATGACTCACCTCCTGTATCTTCTGAATGCACTCATTAGTAGCTGTTGTGGGATGTCCTCATCCAAAAGCTCGGGGACATCGTCGGGACGAAGGTAATCTCCGCCCTTCTCTCGTATAACAATCTGTCTTGCCGCGTCTATAAGCTTGCCGGGCTTAACATCGCGGGGACATCTTTCAACACAGGCAAAGCAGGAAAGACACTTCCACAGTGACTTTGATTCTGTCAACGCCTCGATGTCGTTGTTAATAACATATGAAACGAACTGATGCGGCTTAATTTCCATCTCGTTAAAGGAAGGACAGGTTGCCGAGCATTTACCGCATTTCATACATTTAAGGGGGTTAACCCCGCTTATTTCCTGAATTCTCTCTTTACCATTACGCATTGTCTGTTCCCTCCTTTAATCCCAGAGCCTCAGCTAAAAGCTCCGTAAAGTAATAAACAGGTACAGCGTTTTCGCTCTTGTTAAGGTTATACATACATAAGGGGCAAGCGGTGATAAGCATATCGCAGCCGAAGCCCTTTGCACTCTCTGTGATTTTGTCACACATATTCTTTGCCATATCCTTTTCTTTCAGTGATATGTAACCACCGCAACATTCATTACGGTAGGGGTAAATAACCGGCTCTGCGCCGATTGAGCGGATAAAATCCTCAATGATAGAGGGATTTTCGGGGTTGTCAAAGGCTAAAACGCCTGAGGGTCTTAGCAAAAGACATCCGTAGTAAGCACCTATTTTCTTGCCCTTTAATGGGTTTGTAACCATCTTCTTCAGCTCTGCAAAGCCGACGCGGTCACGCAAAACCTCCAAGAAGTGAAGGACATTTGTTTCACCCTTATAAGCAGTGTCAAGTGCCATATAGTTGTTTGCACGCTCCGAGATTTCGGGTGCGTTTTTCATATCGTCATTGACGCGCTTTATAACGTGGTGACAAGCGGAGCAAAGTGTAACAAGCTCCTGTCCCTTGTCGCGTGCCGATACCAATGCACGCACAGAGGGTAGCTTTGAGCCGATTTCATCTGCGCCCAGGGGATATACACCACCACAGCACTGCCAATTTTCAATTTCCTCTAATTCAAGGCCAAGCACCTTTGCTGACTCACGACCATAGCGGTCAAGCTCCTTTGCGGTGGTTGTCAGGGTACAGCCGGGATAGTAACTAAACTTCATAGCCTGATTCCTTTCTGTTATAGAACGATGTTGTCTATTACGTCTTTTAGTATTGCGGCACTTTTCTTAAGCTTTGCTTCCTCTTCTGCCGTAAGCGTAAGTGCAAGCTTGCCCTTAACACCCTCAGGACCGACAAGAGTGGGGATACTCAAGCAAATGTCCTCGATGCCATACTCGCCGTGAAGCATGGTTGAAACAGTTGTGATTGATTCACTTGATGAAAGAAGAAGTGAACACAGCTTGCAGACTGATACGCTGACTGCATAGAAGGTTGCACCCTTTTTCTCAATAATATTACCGCCGGCCTTGTGAACATAGTCCTCCATCCCGTTCTTGTCGAGGGGCTGGAAATTTGCATCATGGGCCTGCATAAATTCTGTATACTGGTCAATGGTAGCACCTGAAATCCTTGAGAGTGACCAGGGTACAAATGAGCTGTCACCATGCTCACCCAAGACGTAGGAATGGATGTTCTTCTGTCCGATATTGAAATGCTCTGACAGTGCATAACGAAGACGGGCAGTGTCAAGCAATGTACCTGAGCCGATAACCTGTCTTTCGGGCAGACCAGAAAGCTTTGTAAAAGCATAGGTCATAATGTCGACGGGGTTGCTTACAATTATATAAAGGGAGTTAGGTGCTTCCGCTACAATTTTCGGAGCGATGTCCTTCATGATATTGACATTTGTCTGAGTCAGCTCAATTCTTGACTGTCCCGGCTTTCTTGCCACGCCTGAGGTGATAATAACAATGTCAGAGTCCTTTGCATCTTGATAGTCGCCCGCAATGACAGAGATGGGGTTTCTGAAGGATGCACCCTGGATAATATCCATTGCCTCTCCTGTAGCCTTGTTCTGGTTAATGTCAATCATAACGATTTCCGATACGTACTCCTCCATTGAAAGAGTATATGCGATTGTTGCACCGACACTGCCGGCACCAATAATCGTAATTTTTGTGCTCATTTTTTACACTCCTTTTATTTAGTCTCATGTCAAAAAATGGTATAAATTTAGTTATAGTCTTCTGTGTTTCATATACAAACACCTATTTTATATAATATCATAAAAATTCATAATTAACAATACTTTAAATGAGTTTTCTCCTATTTAAAAAGAAAACAGGTATCAAACCGGAAAAATCTTGTTGAAAATGTCATATAAACTGCGTATTTGTGTCATTTTTGGCAAAAAATCCTTAAAATGCTTGACAAACAAAATGTTTTGTATTATAATAGCTCTGTATTAAATAAAAGCGTTGACGAAGACAGTAGCTTATACAGAAAGCAGGGAGCGAGTCGGGGATGGTGAAAGCCCGATTGCGAGTAGGTATAGGTGAACATCACTTCCGAGCTGCAAAGCTGAACACGAAAGCAAGTAAGCCTTGTCGGATTCCGCCGTTACAGGAAAGCGTATGATGGTACGCCGATTAACAAGTGGTATAGCAAAGTTAAAGCTTTGTCTTGGTTAATCAACCAAAGGCACAGCTTTTTTTATTTTGTAATTTGAAAGGAGCAGATGATATGTCTACATATCAGAAGGTTGACGCAAATCTTAATTTCGTCGAGAGAGAAAAGAAGATTGAAAAATTCTGGAAGGACAATGACATTTTTCAGAAGAGTATTGACACAAAGGCTGACGGCCCTGTCTACACATTCTATGACGGCCCTCCCACCGCTAACGGTAAGCCTCATATCGGTCACGTTTTGACACGTGTTATCAAGGATATGATTCCCCGTTACCGCACAATGAAGGGTTGTAAGATTATTAGAAAGGCAGGCTGGGATACTCACGGCCTACCCGTTGAGCTTGAGGTTGAGAAGAAGCTTGGCATCAACGGTAAGGAGCAGATTGAGGAATATGGACTTGCACCCTTCATTCAGGAGTGTAAGGAAAGTGTGTGGAAGTACAAGGGTATGTGGGAGGACTTCTCATCAACCGTTGGCTTCTGGGCAGATATGGATGACCCCTATGTAACCTACGATAACAACTTTATCGAGTCAGAGTGGTGGGCGTTAAAGGAAATCTGGAATAAGGGCTTGCTATATAAGGGACATAAAATAGTTCCCTATTGCCCCCGTTGCGGAACACCCTTGTCATCGCACGAGGTTGCACAGGGCTACAAGGATGTAAAGGAAAGAAGCGCCACTGCAAAGTTTGCGGTAAAGGGACAGGAAAACACATATTTTCTTGCATGGACAACAACACCCTGGACACTTCCTTCAAACGTAGCTCTATGTGTAAACCCTGATGAGACCTATGTTAAGGTCAAGGTAGAGGATACCTTCTATATATTGGCAGAGGCATTGGTAGGTGCAAACTTTGGGGACGCAGAAACAGAGACGGTGGAGACTTATCAGGGTAAGGACCTGGAGCGTATGGAATACACAGGTCTTTACGAGCAGGATAATCTTGATAAGAAGGCATACTATGTAACCTGTGACTACTATGTAACCCTGACAGACGGTACAGGTATCGTTCATATCGCACCGGCATTTGGTGAGGACGACTCAAAGGTTGGTATGAAGTATGACCTTCCCTTCCTACAGCTTGTTGACGGTGCAGGATGCCTGACCGAGGGTACAAAGTGGCCGGGCGTGTTCTGTAAGGATGCAGACAAGCTTGTATTGGAGGACCTTGATAATAGAGGCTTGCTGTTTAATGCTCCTAAGTTTGAGCATAGCTACCCCTTCTGTTGGAGATGCGATACTCCTCTTATCTATTATGCAAGAGATACCTGGTTTATCAAGATGACAGAGGTTAAGAATGACCTTATTAAGAATAATAAGACAATCAACTGGATTCCCAAGACAATTGGTGAGGGCAGATTCGGCTCATGGCTTGAGAATGTTCAGGATTGGGGTATCAGCCGTAACCGTTATTGGGGTACACCCCTTAATGTATGGGAGTGTAAGTGCGGTAAGCGTCACGTTATAGGCTCAATCAGTGAGCTTAAGGAAATGTCAGATAACTGCCCCGATGACATTGAGTTGCACCGTCCGTTTGTGGATGAGGTAACAATTAAGTGTCCCGATTGTGGCGGTGAGATGCATCGTGTACCCGAGGTTATAGACTGTTGGTTTGACTCAGGTGCAATGCCCTTTGCACAGTGGCATTACCCATTTGAGAACAAAGAAATCTTTGAGGAGAACTTCCCTGCCGACTTTATTTCAGAGGCAGTTGACCAGACAAGAGGTTGGTTCTATTCATTGCTTGCAGAGTCAACACTTTTGTTTAATCAGGCTCCTTATAAGAATGTTATCGTTCTTGGACTTGTACAGGATGAGAACGGACAGAAGATGTCAAAGTCAAAGGGTAACGCAGTTGATCCATTTGATGCATTGGAAAAGCATGGTGCGGATGCAGTAAGATGGTATTTCTATTCAAACTCAGCTCCCTGGTTGCCTAACCGTTTCCATGACAAGGCAGTAACAGAGGGACAGAGAAAGTTTATGGGTACTCTGTGGAACACATATGCGTTTTTCGTACTGTACGCTAACATTGACGGCTTTGATGCAACGA
>JAZOBR010000173.1:0-3020 GCA_045596105.1 Candidatus Ornithomonoglobus sp. | reverse complement strand
TGTTTTCGGGTGAGTTGTTTTCAAACATACCGTCACTAAAGGATTACTACGAATCAAACTTATCTGTAAATCGTGAATTTGTAATAAGTGCCGTAGAGCGTGTTGCAAAAAGCGGTATAAAGGAAATCTGTCCTGCCATCGGCGGTGAGGAAAGTGATGCTATTGATAAATACCGAGGCTTTACTGCAAAGCCAACAAGTGAGGAGCTCGCAACAGTTATATATGTCAGCACCTATGGTTATACAAGGAGCATGGCAGAGGTTGTGGTAGAGGGCTTGAGAGCAAGATATACGGTAAGGCTTTACGATGTAAAAACCGCAAATAAAGACGAGGTTATTGAGTCAATCAATAATAGCTCCGCTCTGGCGGTGGGAACTAACACCATTAACCGCAACGCACCTAAGGAAATATGGGATGTAATAACAGGAATTGATTTGGTGAACAACCGACAGATGCCCTATTTCGTCTTCGGTTCCTTTGGTTGGGCAGGTGACGGAATAAAGCTTGTTGACAAGACCTTGACAGCTATGGGAATGAGACAGGTTATAAAGCCGAGAGAGGTGCTTTTTAAACCAACAGACGAGGATTTTCTAAATCTAAGGAAAGCGACAGTGAGATTAAATGAATATCAGAAAGACAAAGAATGATAAGGATATAAGACGAGTGGCAGACCTTGCAAACATTATCTGGCACGAGCATTTTAAAACTATATTGTCACCTGAGCAGATTGATTATATGGTTGATAGGTTTCAGTCATATGCCGCAATCAAGCACTTCATAGAGGAGGAAGGCTATACCTACTATTTGGCAGAGGAGGGTGACGATTTATGCGGATACCTTGGCATCCATGATGAGGGTGATGGAACAATCTTTATAAGCAAGGTGTATGTGAGAGCCGATATGCGAAAGCGTGGCATTGCATCACAGCTTCTTGAGAGATTGCGAGAGGATTATCCTGATGCAAAGAAATGGTACCTGACGGTAAATAAATACAATTCAGGCTCCATTGCAGTGTATGAAAAGCGTGGCTTTAAGATTGTACGGGCACAGGTTGCCGATATTGGCAACGGCTTTGTGATGGACGATTATGTGATGGAAAAGGGATTTTAAAAAAGATGGCAGACTTTTGTCTGCCATCTTTTTTAATCGTATAAATGTTCAATAATCAAGCAAATGTCTGCCTTTGAGGGAACGCGGGGATTTGTTTTTGTGCAGGCATCCGTCAATGCCTTTTCTGCCATTTCCTCAACGGCGTTCATATATTCTCTCTTGTCAATTCCAAGCTGTGAAATTGAAAGAGGGATGTTCATCTCTTTGTTCATAAAGTTTATCCAGCCTGTAAGAGCGTGGATGGTGGTGATTTCGTTAAAGTTATTAACTCCAAGAAGCTTTGCCACGTTACAGTATTTCTCAACGCACTTCGGGTAGTCCTTACGGCTCTTTGAGTGCTTGTTGATGCCTGAGTTAAACTGGATAACGTGGGGCAGGACCATTGCATTTGCTCTGCCGTGGGGGATATGGAATTTTGCGCCGATTGCGTGGGCAATGCCATGGTTAAGTCCCAAGGATGCACTGTTGAATGCAAGTCCTGCAAGGCAGGAGGCAACGTGCATTTTCTGGCGTGCATGGCGGTCGTTATTGTCAAGGTATGAACGCAACAGGAAGGTACCGCAAATTTCGATTGCCTTTTCTGCCAGGGCCGCCGAGAACTCGTTATTGTTAATTGAAACATAGGCTTCAATAGCGTGAGTCAAAACATCCATGCCTGTATCTGCGGTAACAGATTGAGGCACGCTTTTTACGAGTACATCGTCAAGAATTGCCTCGGTTGGAAGCATAGTGTCACTTACAAGAGGGTACTTGATGTTATTTTCTGTGTCTGTTACAACGGAGAAGCTCGTAACCTCGGAGCCTGTGCCTGAGGTTGTGGGGATTGCAATCAATGCAATTTCCTTATGGCTTGCACGGGTTGCAAACTCGCGGATTGCCTTTGCCGAATCAATGGCACTGCCACCGCCGATGGCAATTACGCAATCGGGGTTAATCTCAAGAAGCCTCTTTACACCTGCTGAAATCTTTTGAAGAGGTGGGTCAGGCACAACATCTGAGAATACCGAGTAGTCAATAAATGCCTCCCGCAATCTGTCTGTAACGTGAGAAAGCATACCGCTTTTCTCTATGAATGGGTCGGTGATAAGCATAACCTTATTGTACTTTAACTCAAGAATCCGGTCAAGGGCATTGTCACCGAAATATATTTTTGTAGCTATATCAAAACTTTTCATTGCTCTGTCTCCATAAATATTATACATAAATTATACTATGAAAGTTTACTTTTTTCAACCACCATATTAAAAAAATTTGTATTTTTTAAAAATACTTGCAAAAATGGGGATACTGTGATATAATACAACGTATATGAATATGGTTTGGGAAAGGAGATGTGAATTATGGCAGCGGCAAAGAAGAAGAAAGCAATGACTTATAATGGTAAGCCCATAATCAGATGTGGTAACAGAATATACTACGGAAACCTTGAAGATAAGCTAATACTTGTACTTGATATAACAAAGACAAAGACAGTTGGAGATATGGAGGTCGCAGATGAGATATTGGTCCAGGTAATGGACAACACAGGCGAGCTTGGCAAGGGACAGGTATTCAGAAAGGCAGTAAGAGACGACCTTTATAAAGCACTTGACATCGGTGAGTGGTGGCTGAAGGACGCAATAAAGCAGTTCTCATAATAAAAATCCGCAGAAATGTGTATTTTATGTTTGTGGGGAAGGTTTAATCTTATGAAAGCTTTAAAATCTTTGTTTTTTTAGATTGATTTATGCGTTACTGTGTGGTTAAATAAAGAAAACAGAATAAACACATAAAGTGTCGTCTATGCCCCCAGGGGTATGGTCGGTGAAAAGGGAATACGGTGAGAACCCGTAATGATACCAGTCGCTGTATGCGCGGAAGGGTATATGCTCGTTGACGATAAGTCAGTCATTGGGAAACTGAGAAGGCAG
>JAZOBR010000172.1:0-6106 GCA_045596105.1 Candidatus Ornithomonoglobus sp. | reverse complement strand
AGCATCATAGCCAAGCTCCTTGGCACGCTTTGCAAGCTCAAACTTGCCCGCTGTTGCACCGCACTCTGCCTCTGCTCTCATCTCAAGGTTCTTCTTTGTTGATGTTGAAACAACCTCTCCTAAAAGCTCTGCAAACTTTGCCGCATGCTCAGCCTCTTCCAAGGCCGCTCTCATATAGAATTCACCTATCTCAGGGTATCCCTCACGGATTGCCTGTCTTGACATTGCAATATACATTCCAACCTCTGTACACTCACCCTCGAAGTTAGCCTTCAAGCCCTCATACACGTCCATCTCTACCTGGTCCTTTGCACCTACTCCGATTACGTGCTCACACACGAAATCAAGTCCTACTCCCTCATTCATCTTTGTGAACTTTGCACCAGGAACTCCGCACTGAGGACACCTCTCGGGTGCCGCATCTCCCTCGTGAACATAACCGCATACCGGACATACATACTTTGCCATAATTTTTTCCTCCTTGGCTTTTTAATCTTTACATTTTTTACACTCGCCATAAAATATCAACGAATGTGAATTTACTTTACAATCTATGTTCTCCTCAACTGCCCTCGAAATATCAAGCTCGGGTATAGTCAAGTCCTCCACTCTGCCACACTTACTGCATACAAAATGATAATGTGGCGTTACGCAACCATCATAGTGGACGCTGTCATGCACCGTATCAATACGAAGTATCTTCCCCGACTCCGACAGTAGCGCAAGGTTGCGGTACACCGTTCCCCGACTTATCTTCGGGTCACGCTCTCGCATCTTGTCGTATATATCACTTGCCGTAGGATGTGCCGTCGTATTCATAAGTACGGTCATAAGCGCTTCTCTTTGTTTAGAATAGCCCATAACTAACACCTTCTTTAGACAAATCAGTAATGATTACTAATTATAGTATACCACATTTTTATCATTTGTCAATAGTTTTTCACAAAAAAAGTTGCAGAAAATTCTGCAACTTTATATTTTTCATAACCTCGATACTGTTATAGTCCGCACAGGTTATCCAACGGAAGCCTGATGCAGGCTCATTTATATTACGTAGAACAGAATACATAAGAAATGCAAAATACTTCCTATAACAACAAAAATATGGAATACCGAATGCATAAATCTCTTTTTCTTAAAGAAGTAGTAGAACAATGCACCGATTGTATAAGCAATGCCCCCTGCAAGAAGCAATATTATACCACCCTTACCAAGCGCCGCCGCTGTAGGCTTCCACGCAAGGACGATGCACCAGCCCATCACAAGATAGCATATTGCCGAGAACTTCTTAAACGCCTTGATGTCAATACCGTTCAAGGTAATACCAAGGGCGGCAAAGCCCCAGATAACACCGAATATTACCCAACCCAAGGCAGCGTTCTGCTCCCTTAAGGAAGATAGTGCAATGGGAGTATACGTACCTGCAATGAGCAGGAATATAGAGCAATGGTCAATGACCTGAAATACCTTTTTTGCCATCAGTTCAGGCTTTAGGCCATGGTATATGCTTGACATTGTGTATAGTATTATCGTAGATGCACCATAGATTGCACCGCTCACCACGCCATAGACATTGTGCCTTAATGCACCAAAAACCACACACAATACAACTGCCACGATACCTACCGCACCGCCTACTATGTGTGACACCATATTAAATATCTCCTCACCCTTTGTATAGGATGGTAAAACTCTATCTTTAAGCTTCTGTCGAGTCATAAAATCACCTCATTTATCATTTCTGCCAATATATTACCACACTACCCCATCCAAGTCAATGGAAAACTATATAATTCTGCAACTTTTTTCAGATTAATTTCTGTTTTGCATACAATATTTTACGATAGTTGACAGGGGCAGCTCCTTATTATAATTCTTGTCAATATACTCAATCACAGACCACACTCGTTTTACCGCCTGATTATTGTACACCCTTGCCACATCCACCAGAATATTATGGCGGTAAAATGGAATGCACCCTGCTTACAGAGGGTGACCTATGATTGTATAAAAAACGGCGGTTTTACTTGAAGTGATGTAATGATGGTAGACACAAAAAAGAGTGTCTACAAAGTATTGACTACTTCATGTTTTACCGCCGTTTTTTTATTTCTTTTTAGGATTTACAATGTCGCGCCAGTCAAGGTCACCACGCTCAAGACCATGGATTAAAACCTCCGCAGTTGCAAGGTTTGTTGCAATGGGAATGTTATGCATATCACAAAGTCTCAGCAGCGAGAACACGTCAGGCTCGTAGCTTTCCGCATTCAACGGGTCGCGGAAGAATAATACCAGGTCAATTTCGTTATAGGCAATTCTCGCACCAATCTGCTGGTCTCCACCCTGAGGACCTGATAAAAATCTGTAAACATTAAGTCCCGTGTTCTCTATTACCATTTTTCCTGTTGTTCCTGTGGCGTATAGTGCATGTCCCTCAAGTATTCCCTTATAAGCAATACAGAACTGTACCATAAGCTCCTTTTTCTTGTCGTGTGCAATTAACGCAATGTTCACAAATCTCTCCCCTTTCTATGCTATGCTCCTTTAAAAGCGTTAAGTATCCGCGACCAAAGATTCTTTTTCTCAGGCTCGAACTCCATCATGGGAACATGAGTTCCCGAAAGTCTTGTCGCTATATTAAAAAATGCCTGCCCCGCACCTGTGCCTAACTCCTTCGGGACTCTCTTTCCGCCCGTCACGCACTCTGCTACGGCACTATCCTCTGGTATAACCCCGAGAATGGGAATGGACAACACATCAATGCAATCGTCCACATTAATAAGCACCTTTTTCTCTATTAAATCTGCCCTCACTCTGTTCAGGCACAGGCGTACATCCTCTACGCCCCTCTCTATAAGCTCCTCCGTTACCCTGTCGGCATCTCTCAAAGATGATGCTTCGGCAAGGGAAACTATTACACCGCTATCGGCATAGTCGGCCGCAAAGGTAAAGCCGTCACCCATACCTGCAGGTGCATCTGCAATTACATAATCAAACCTTGCCCTTAGGGTGTCCCAGAAAAGCTCGGTTTTTTCTTCATCAAACTCGGAGGTCATTGCCGACTGGGGTGCCGCCACAAAATACAAGTCCTCCTGATTGGCTCTTATAATAACTTCGTCAATGTCGCAGTCACCATTTATAAAGTCGGAGTAGTCATACACCACCTGACTCTCAAGCCCCATGGCTATGTCAAGATTGCGGAACCCCGCATCGGCATCCACAACTACTGTGAGATACCCCATATCCGATAGCATGGCACTGACCTGTGAAGTAAAGGTGGTTTTACCTGTTCCACCCTTACCCGATGCCACGATTATTATCTTTCCCATACAATCCTCCATAGTACCACATTATAATTATACCACATTTTTTATATTTGTAAATACATTCACGTGTAGAATTATCAACTAAAATTTTGTTGTTTTTTAACAAGGTCTATCTTACAAATGCATTGGACGGTTTTTTTGTAGATACTGCCTGGGGTGCCTGCTTTAAGAAATATTCGTCAAATACATCCTTTGCAACACGACCCGCGTTTGTACCTCTCTCACCATGCTCCAGGACCACCGCAACAGCAATCTCAGGCTTATCAAAGGGTGCAAAGGCTATAAATATAGCATTATTTGCACCAACTCCCAACTGAGTTGTACCTGTCTTGCCGCCAATGGGGATTGGATATCCCTCAAAGATGGAGCTTGCACTACCCTCATCTACCACTCGTTTCATACCGCTATGAATTCTGTCCATGGTGTATTTATCAACATTGAGCTTCTCCACAACCTCAGGCTCAAACTCCGCAACAATGGAGCCGTCCACAGAGGAACGAATACTGTCAATCAGATTAACCTTGTAGCGTGTACCGCCGTTAGCCAGGGTAGCACAATAGTTTGCAAGCTGAACGGGGGTAAACAGGCTGTAGGACTGACCGATTGCCGTCTGCAACGTGTCACCGCCGAACCAGTCACTGTCGGTAACATCTAACGCCACCTGCTTTTTATACTCAGGGCTTGCCATATGCCCCTCTGCCTCCTCTGTAAGCTCTATGCCTGTATATTGACCTAAGCCGAACTTTTTGGCGTACTCACCAATGGCATCAATACCCAAGCGTCTGCCAAGCTCATAGAAATACAGGTTACACGAATTCTCTATTGCCTGAGATACATTCTGAGACCCATGAGTTGCACCGTACTCTGAATGGATCCAACAGCTTGGCTGATAGTCTTTGTAGTATGTGTAGACACCTGTACAGTTTACCGCCTCATTAACCGAAATCCTGCCCTCCTGCAAACCTGCAATGGCAGTAAGAGGCTTAAAGGTTGAACCGGGTGAATACAGACCCGATACGGCTCTGTTTATCATAGGATTTGCCTCGTTATTTAACAAGTCAGAATATATGGAATTAAACTGCGATACATCATATGTGGGATATGATGCCAGAGCAAGGGTGTCACCTGTGTTAACATCAATTACCACCGCCGCACCTGAGTCACAGTCATTGCCGATGGACTCTACAGTGCGTGCCAGGGATTCCTCCACTACCCGTTGAAGCTCGGAATCAATGGTAAGCATTACATAGTTACCCGGCACCGCATTAACGCCCTTTGAAAGCTCTACCGTTCTTCCGTCCACCGTTGCGGTCGAGGGCATAACGCCGTCCTGACCGCGGAGGTATTCCTCTGCCCAACGCTCAATTCCCTGCTTACCGATAATATCATTTATGCCGTAGCCCTTGCCCTTGCGACTATCATATTCATCTGCGGAAATCTGTCCTGTCCGTCCGAGAATATGAGTGGCCAATCCCGGCTCTTTGTACTCTCTCACATACTCCTCTGTGACACTGACACCCTTTAACTCGTCTCGGCGTCCCTTTATCTCTGCTACCGCATCAGCGTTTATGTCCATTGCCACCGTAACGGGGTTTGAGTAGGTGAAATCCTTAATGTCTGCCTCGTAACGAATGCCTACCATATAGCGTAAAATCATAGCATCCCCTGCGTTATATATCTCAAAAATGTCTGCATATGCAGAGATTACCTCCTCTGCCGACATACTCTTGCTTATTTTATCACCAAGATACTTGTTGTTTTTAAACCATGCCTTGCGTTCATCCTCGTCCTCAAAGATGAATTTATAAGGCTCCTCCATGGATATGGGCAGGGTATCAACCACACTGTTTTCTGTACGTTTTAAAATCTCCGCCACAGGTCGCACTGTTTCATTAATGGTTGCGTTCTCACTTGAGGTTTTCCTCATTATTACGGAATACCCACTCTTGTTGGTTACCAATACATTTCCGTAACGGTCAAGAATATCTCCTCTTGCCGCCTTATTGATTACATTTGATGAGAGTCGCGAGGTAGCAGTTTCAAGGTATACCTTACCATCAAGAATCTGCATGGAAAAAAGGCGCACAGCAATCGCTATGAGCATTACGAGCATTACAATTTTCAGTACCAGAAATCTGTATCTGCTATCATACATCGCCAAAATCCCTTTCACTTATTAACAATATTCCCTTATCCTCATTCTTAAATGAGGTTTTTATCATAATCAGGTACAATACCGCACTTACAACGCAGGTATAAATTGTTCGCATAAGTATTGTCATCAGAAATACATTCATAGTAATTACGCGGTACGCCACAAGAACCTCAAGAATTCCCGACACAAGAGAAAATGTCGTCACTAACACGCATATTCTGAGCCATTCGGGGACAAATCGCATAACAGAATACGCTGAATATGAAATAAGCCCGCCAAAGCCACACATTAAAAATGCAATGGGAAATACCCGTCCCACAGCCGAGGCACTTAGTATTGACACAATAAGAGTCACTATAAAAACCGATTTGAAGCCATGCCTTAAAAAAGCATATACGCAAACAAAACCAAGCATTAAATCCGGCACCGCCGTACCGATTGCAATGACCTCCGAAAACGCATTTTCAATTACGAAAAGCAACGCTATCATTATAGCTGTCCGTACCTTTTGCATAATGTCTTCCTTCTTTTAATTTATTGCGGTTATTACCATAACCTCTCTGAGACTTGAAAATTCTACCGCAGGTTCAATTATGGCATAGTTCAATGCACCCGTTCTGTCCTG
>JAZOBR010000171.1:0-2664 GCA_045596105.1 Candidatus Ornithomonoglobus sp. | reverse complement strand
ACCACAAAATCATCTCGCACTACCGATAGCTTTAGATGTGAAGGTCTTGCTCATAGAGTATACCTGCTGTCTATCCTCATATGAATAAGACGGTAGTAACAAGTTTACTACCGTCTCACCCTTATGTAGAATTTTACACTATAAATATCCTTGTGTTTCTCCCTTGAAGCTTCAAGAAATCTCGCAGCACTGTCAAAATTGACAGCATCACCTATGTAAAAATCGTTATTCATCTGTTTTGCTCTTTATGCAAATTACTGCAGTTCTCCTGCAACCACAACCTGTGTCAGGTTAATGTCATCATCAACCACTATGAAATCCGCATCCATACCTACCTCAACCACACCCTTATTCTTAAATCCGTGAGCCTTCGCAGGGGTTTCCGATGCCATTTTAAATGCATCATCCACAGGGATACCGAACTCGATTGCTTTTTTTACACAACGAAGCAGAGTTGATGCACTGCCTGCAATTGTTCCATCAGTAAGTCTTGCCAATGAATCCACAACGGTTATTGGGTCACCGCCCGTGTCATAGTTGCCGTCAGGCAAGCCAGTAGGACGCAACCCGTCACTTATGATTATCATTCTGTCTGCACCAAAGGTTCTGTAAAGCACCTTTACAATAGCAGGATGAAGATGGTGACCGTCTGTTATAACCTCAACATAGCTATCCGAATCCACTGCCGCACCAATAGGTCCGGGATTACGATGATGTAACGGCGGCATTGCATTAAAGGTGTGTGTCAGGCACTTAGCACCTCTCTTAAATGCTTCCATTGCTATTTCATAGGTTGCCTCGGTATGACCGATATTTACAAAGCATCCGCAGTTTTCGATAAACTCCATAGCGCCCGGCAATTCGGGAGCTATCGTTATCTTAACAACATTCTTGAAGTTTTTATACTCCTCAAGGTTTGGATTCTTTATAAAATTAGGATTCTGCGCACCCTTGTACTTCATTGCAAGATATGGTCCTTCAAGATGGAATCCCATAATCTCTGCACCGCAGTTTTGTGGAATTTCACGATTTGTTGCAGCCATAAGCTTTTCAATACTCTGGGTTACAGTTGTGGGTACCCATGCGGTAATACCGTTCTTTGCCAGAAATCTACTCATTTGGCAAAGCTTATCACCATCAAGAGTAACATCATCACCATTACAGCCATGAATATGCGTATCAATAAGACCGGCAAACACACGCCTTCCGCCTAAATCGAAGCCGTCCTTATCAGTCTTTTCCATTGATACAATCTTGCCGTCTCTTACCTCAATGTCGGTAAGCACACCTTTAATAAGAGAGTTTTTATAAATCGTAGCTGTCACCTTCTTATTTTACCTTTGAATACGCTTCCTTATCACAAATCAAAATCACATCAGGATGCAGCTTAAGAAGTGTTGCAGGGTTTGAAGTCTTAATATCGCTTGTCAGAAGGTCTGCCACTGCATCTGCCTTGTTTATACCGTTAGCAAGCAAAATAATAGTTTTAGCGCTCATAATTGATGCCATACCCATCGTCAAAGCCCTTGTGGGAACATCTGCCTCACTCTCGAAGAAACGAGCATTAGCCTTGATTGTGCTCTCTGTAAGGCCTGTAAGATGAGTATTTGCATTTAACACCTCATCAGGCTCATTGAATGCGATATGTCCATTCTGACCGATACCCAAAACCTGAATATCTGTGCCGCCTGCACTACGAAGCTTCTCATCGTACGCCTTGCACTCAGCCTCTGCGTCAGGAGCCTCACCATTAGGAATGTTAGTGTTGTTAAGGTCAATATTAACCTTTGAAAACAGGTTTTCATTCATAAAATAGAAATAGCTCTGGTCATTATCACGCTTAATGGGATAATACTCGTCAAGGTTAAAAGTCCTTACCTTTGAAAAGTCAATTCTTCCCTCTTTATTCATCTTTGCAAGCTCATTATACATTCCAACGGGAGTTGAGCCTGTTGCAAGACCAAGAATACACTCAGGTTTCAAAATCATCTTTGATGCAATTATATCAGCACCCTTCTTTGACATTTCCTCATAGTTGTCACAAATAATTACACGCATGTTAGTAGTCCTCCTTATTTAATTAAATCATTAACTATAGCCTTTAATTCGTCTTCCATTGCCTCAATTTCACTGACAAGCTTGAACTGACTTCTGCAACGGTCAAGATTATGGTTATCACGGTGAATTTTGAAATATGTATCACCATTAAGATAATCGGTCAAAAATCTAATACCACACTCATAGGTCAAAAGCATAACCGAGAAGGGCAACAAATCAATCTCCATAGGAGTTAAAACATCCTTCATCTCGCTTAAGTAACCCTCTGCGAAGTACTTGAAGCACTCCCTATCAAAGTGAATCTTTGATGTATCAGGCTCATCCTCTGAGGCAGTTGAGCCGCCCATTCTTAATGCATCACCGAAGTCATACAGCATACTGCCGGGCATAACTGTGTCAAGGTCAATTACTGCAATTGCCTTGCCGGTTACGGCATCAAACAGGATATTGTTAATCTTTGTATCGTTATGAGTAACACGAACAGGAATATCACCTGATGCAATACCCTTAACAACAGTATCTGCGAAAGCCGCCTTCTCCAACGCAAAATCAATTTCAGCCTTAACTGATGCGGCACGGCCTGCCTTATCCTCTGCAATTGCCGCC
>JAZOBR010000170.1:0-9327 GCA_045596105.1 Candidatus Ornithomonoglobus sp. | reverse complement strand
ATACCTGCTTTGATTCAACAGGCTCGGGTTTATAGTCAGCATTGATTTTTAAAATACAGTAGTTTCCATTTTTCTTTGCCTTTAGGATTTCCAACGCCTCATCAGAATAAGAGGGGGCAATAATACCATCTGAAACTTCTTTTTTGATAAGCAATGCAGTTGCCTTGTCACATTCGTCCGACAATGCAATGAAATCACCAAATGATGACATTCTGTCAGCACCTCTTGCACGAGCATAAGCGTTAGCCATAGGAGTCAGCTCAACATCATCTGTGAAGTAAATCTTTTTAAGTGTATCAGACAGCGGTGTGCCAACTGCGGCACCTGCAGGGGATACGTGCTTGAAGGAAGTAGCGGCAGGAAGACCTGTTGCCTCCTTAAGCTCATTAACTAATTGCCATCCGTTCAATGCATCCAATAGGTTTATGTAACCCGGACGACCTGATATAACCTCAAAGGGCAGGTCTCCATTTTTAAGATATACTCTTGAAGGTGTCTGGTTGGGGTTACAACCGTACTTTAACTGTAATTCTTTCATTGGTCTTTCTCCTGACTTATTTATTTTTGTTTATTATTCTTGTTTCTGTGTTGCCTGTTGCAAGGTCAATGTATCTTACGAATAATGAAACCTTGTTATCAGTATTCAGTGATTCCCAAAGTCCCTTTGCAAACTCGTCAATATCATTGGGGATTGCAACACGCTTAGGCTCACCCTCGAATGAACACAGGGGATTACCATTACCAATATACGTGTGGATGAATCTACCGTCACCGGGGATGGGATTATCATATGTATATGTGTGTCTTTCGCAACATACGGGGTTTCCGTTACTGCTCTTTAGTATTGACATAGAAAATGCAAAATCATTGTCGCTCTTTTCAATAATACCTGATATACGTGGTGTGTAGTTAGGAGCATCGTCCTCATACTCACGAGTACGAAGTGACTCCTCAAAGGTTTTTCCTGCCTTCATCAAATCGTATATGGTATCTGTCTGGTCACCATTTGTAACTATAGTCTTATTATCAAGAACTCTTACGGGAGCGTAGATAATCAGATGGGGGTCTTCAAGAAGTGACGGGTCATGTGCTTCTGTACGGATACCGTTGCCATCCTCAACAAACACGCGGTTACGGCTGTTCGTACTTCTGCCCATAATAAAATATGCAGTAGCGGCACTCTTGCCATCCTCGCTCTTTCCGATTACAATACCACGACCAGGGTACGCGTTATTCTTTAGTTCGTCAAAAATATTGAGTATTTCCATTTTATTTTCCTTTCATCAGTTAAGGCTTTTGCAAACCATTTCAACGGCTTCGGGAAGGATAATCCATTCAGCCTCTTCCATAACTCTGCGTTGCAGTGTTTCGGGGGTATCATCATCCTGAACATAAACTGCCTTCTGCAGAAGGATTTTACCGCCGTCTATTATCTCATTTACAAGATGGGCAGTGGCACCAGTTACCTTAACGCCATATGATAGCGCTTCCTCATGCACCTTTAAGCCGTAGTACCCATCGCCGCAGAATGAGGGTATTAAAGAGGGGTGAATATTGATGATTCTATCAGAATACTCATCCAAAAGCTCACCGCCGAGGATTGCAAGATACCCTGCAAGAACAATTACATCAACCTTCATTTCTTTCATATACTCACAAATTTTGTGATTCATTTCCATGATATCACCGCCACAGTCGGTATTCTTGCGAATTACCTTTGTGGGGATACCTGCATTCTGTGCGCGGGTAATGCCATATGCGTTTGCGGAGTTTGAGCAAACACATACTATTTTACCGCTTTTAAGTACATCACCTTGCTTGTCAATAAGAGCCTGGAGGTTAGTGCCTCCGCCTGAAATCAATACGCCGATGTTTTTCATATAATCTCAACGTCCTTATCCCCTTCAACCAACTCACCGATGATTGAAGCTTTTTCGCCTGCTTCTGCAAGACACTTAACTGCCGCATCTGCCTTATCAGCATCAACTGCAACTATCATACCGATACCCATATTAAATGTGTTATACATATCTTCATCGGGAATATCGCCCTTCTTCTGCATAATGTTAAAGATGGGAAGAACATCCCATGTACCCTTGTTAATAACCGCCTTCAAACCATCAGGCAACATTCTGGGAACATTCTCCACAAAGCCGCCACCAGTGATATGAGAAACTGTATTGATACCAACCTCTTCGATGAGCTTTAATAGAGGCTTAACATATATTCTTGTGGGTGTCAGCAATGCTTCGCCGATTGTCATACCAAGCTCATCACTATATTCCATCAGGTTAGCCTTTGCATTTTCACCATTGAGGTCAAATAGCTTTCTAACTAATGAATAACCGTTTGAATGAACACCGCTTGATGAAATACCAATAAGCTTATCACCAGCCTTTGCACGGTTACCGTCTGTAATCTTATCCTTTTCAACAATACCTACGCTAAAGCCTGCGAGGTCATACTCATCCTCGGGGTAGAAGCCGGGCATTTCTGCGGTTTCACCGCCGACAAGTGCGCAGCCTGCCTTAACACAACCATCTGCAACACCCTTAACAATTTCTGCTATTCTTTCCGGATAGTTCTTGCCAACTGCAAGATAGTCAAGGAAGAACAGGGGTTTTGCGCCTGAGCATGCAACGTCATTAACACACATTGCAACACAATCCTGACCGATTGTGTCGTGCTTGTCCATCAAAAATGCTATACGAAGCTTAGTACCAACACCGTCAGTACCTGATACAAGTACGGGGTTCTTGTAGTCTGTGGGCATTTCAAACAATCCGCCAAAACCGCCAATACCACCTAGAACACCTTCTATGGTTGTTCTTTTAACATCATCCTTGATAAGTCTGACTGACTCATAACCGGCCTCTACATCGACACCGGCACTCTTATATGCATTTGTTGCCATAGTAATATTCTCCTTTGTATTATAGTGAGTTTGCTTTTTCTTTGATTGCTGCGTCCTTTTCGTAAACTGCAGCTGCCATTTTTTTTCTTGCATCCTTTAAGATAGGCTTAATATAGTCATACTTAAGTGCAAGCATTTCAGCGGCCAAAATACCGGCATTTGTGCCGTTATTAAGACCGACTGTCGCAACAGGGATACCGGGAGGCATCTGTACTGTTGCCAATAGTGCATCAATACCATTGAATGTTGATTCGATTGGGATGCCTATAACAGGCAGTGTTGTATTGGCAGCAACAACACCTGCCAAATGTGCTGCCATACCTGCGGCACATATTATAATATCAATGCCGTTTGCCTCGGCATTAGAAGCATATTCCATTGCTTTTTGCGGTGTACGATGGGCAGAAATAACATTTGTTTCTACCTCTACATCGAACTCCTTAAGCTTTGTGATACAGCCCTTGATCTTGTCAAAGTCTGAATCAGAGCCCATAATGAGGGCAACTTTTGGTTTACTCATAAGTTTAAGTCCTTTCTCTTGTAATGTATTTTGTCAGTTAAAGACAATATTTTCATAGGTTATATTATACTATAACATCCCGTTTTTTTCAACCCTTAATTTGGATTTTGAATAAATTTTTTTACATATAAAAATATAAGGGTAATCTATACGGATTACCCTTTGAATATTACCTTATGAACAGTATATAAATAATACCTGTAACCATACTTGAAAGCTCACCGAAAAGTATCACAGGCCCTGCTATTGTAAAAATTTTAGCGCCTACTCCCAGTATAAAGCCCTCAGTTCTTGATTCTATAGCAGGTGCCGTAACGGCATTTGCAAAGCCTGTTACAGGAACAAGCGTACCTGCCCCGGCAAACTTTGCTATTGTATGATACCAATCAAGACCTGTAAACAGAGCACTTAAAAATATTAGTGTGACAGAAACCAGGGTAAGAGATAATTCCTCATCCAATCCAAAATACATATACAGGTTAAGTATTGCCTGACCTAAAGCACAGATAGTGCCTCCAATCACAAACGCAAAAGCACAATCCTTGACGATGGGGGATTTAGGACTTTTGGTTTTAATATATTGCTGGTATTCATTGTTTGTCATCTTTTTATAACTCCTTATTTTAAAATCTGTTATTATTATCACTAGTTTATGACTAATTTATTAATTTTCAAAGAAAATGAAAAAAATAGTTGAGATTTACAAATCTATATGATATAATCAATATGAATATTTGTGAGTAATTGGAAGGAAGAACTGTATGTTTGGGTATGTAAGCGTCAATAAAGCCCGACTGACTGAGACGGAATATAAGGCATTTACGTCTTATTATTGCGGCGTATGTCGAGCTACAGGCAAGCGTGCATCTCAAGTGTCGAGACTTGGTCTTAGCTATGACCTTACCTTTCTTGCTCTTGTGTTAGGCTCCATATTTGATGAGGGTGAGGCAAGAGAATTAAGATGCTTTATCCATCCTCAGAAAAAAAGACTTTCAAGACTAAATGAAAGAAGCGTGGACTATGCGGCATCAGTTGGTGTAATGCTCAGTTATCTCAAACTGCTGGATGATTGGATGGACGATATAAGCCTAAAGGCGCTTGTTGGTATGGGGGTTTTTAAAAGTGGTTATAACAAGGTAAGAAAGCAATATCCTCGCGAATATGATATAATTAAAAGACAGTTGGATATTTTATCTGCTCTTGAAAAAGAGAAAAGTGCATCTGTGGATGATACAGCAGAAGCCTTTGGAAAAATACTTGAGGGAATAATCACTCCCGAGTTTATTGAAGATGACGCACTCAGACGAAAACTGCAATGGCTTGGTCTTAATCTGGGAAGATGGATATATATAATAGATGCTGTAAATGATTTAGAAAGAGATATTAAATCAGATAGTTATAATGTCTTTAAGGAAATGGGATTTAAAACTAAAGCGGAGTGTGTTTCCGAGATAGAATTAAGTCTTATGCTTACTCTTGACGGCATTGCATCAGCCTTTGAATTGGTAAATTTCAAGTCGAATCATGATTTGATTGGCAAGATTATATATTTAGGATTAAAGGACAGACAGAATTCGATACTCCATGGGGAGAGGAAGGACAGTAAATGAATCCATATGAGGTTCTCGGAGTCAGTCCCAATGCTGACGAAGAAACAGTAAAAAAAGCATATAAGGAGCTTGTTAAGAGATATCATCCTGATAAGTATGTTAATAATCCGCTGGCTGATTTGGCGGCAGAAAAGATGAAAGAAATCAATCAGGCATATGATATAATTATTAACAAGAAGTCGACTACACCCAATTCGGGTGAAAGCTATCGCGGATATAATGGTGGCTACGGCGGTTATAGTAATGCGCAGCCAACCTTTTCAACAGTGCGCAGACTGATTCAAATGAACAACGTTATGCAGGCATTGATGATGCTTCAGCAGTTGCCTAAAACTGCAGAGTGGTATTATCTTTCGGGGCTTGCAAATGTTAAGGCAGGACGATATACAGACGGAATCCGTTATATGGAGCAGGCTGTAAGGATGGAGCCGGGAAATCGAGAGTACAGTGACACGTTAAATAGTATCAGGAACAGGTCCACAGAATATCAGACAGGCGGAGGAATGTATGGTGGCGGTATGGGGTTATGCCCGTTACCATGCTGGTGCATCCCATGTTTCTGTGGCGACCCTTGTAATCCTTGTTGCTGATTGTGGAGGGAAAATGGCAGAAGAAAAACATATAACTTCAATCGGCGGTCAGGCAGTAATGGAAGGTGTAATGATGCGCGGACCGTTTAAAACTGCGATAGCAGTAAGAAAGCCTGATGGTGAAATTGAAATAAAGGTAGACGAAAACGGAACTAAAAAGAGAAATGGCTTTTTAAAGCTACCCATAGTAAGAGGCTGTGTCAACTTTGTTGAAAGCCTTGTAATTGGAATGAAGGCACTTATGTGGAGCGCTGAATTTGTAGACTTGGAAGAGGAAGAAGAGTCAGAAAGTAAATTTGACAAGTGGCTTGAGGAAAAGCTTGGTGATAAGATTAAGGACATAGTAATCTATGTTGCAGTTGCTCTTTCAATCGTAATGAGTGTAGGACTTTTCATTTTGCTTCCTTCGGTATTGTCAGGGTTGGTGGAATCTATCCCGGGTCTTGAGCCATTAACAAGCACGAAGGCGTTTACAAGCGTATTTGAAGGTATAATGCGTATGATTATATTCTTGGGGTATATGGTGCTTGTGTCACAGATGAAAGATATAAAGCGTGTTTTTGAGTATCATGGTGCCGAGCATAAAACAATAGCCTGCTACGAAGCAGGAGAGGACCTGACAATAGAAAATGTTAAGAAGCATACAAGGCTTCATCCCAGATGCGGAACAAGTTTTCTGTTGTTTGTAATGATTATCAGTATAATTATATATGCATTCCTGCCGAGGTTTGACGAATTCGGGAAGTTGATTGCTATATTATTAAGAATTGCTACAAGATTGATTTGCTTGCCTCTTGTAGCGGGACTATCCTATGAGGTAATCAAGTGGGCAGGCAGAAGTAAATGTAAATTTGTGGGAATTTTGTCAAAGCCGGGATTGTGGCTACAGAAAATCACAACAAGAGAGCCTGATGAAAGTCAGATTGAAGTTGCGATTGCGTCAATGGAGCCATGTATACCTGAGAACAAAGAGGAGGACAAATGGTAATTGGCAGTTTGCGCCAGGAAGTGCGTAGTGAATTAGGTGAAAATGAACATGAAGGGGATTGGATAATTTCCCATGTTACAGGAATGAGCCAGGAGGATTTTATTATAAATCCAAGAGAAATCACAGAGGATGAGTATAAGGCTGTAATGGGTATTGTAGAGAGAAGAAATGCAGGTGAGCCGTTACAGTACATATTGGGTAAAACGGAGTTTATGGGGTTACCCTTTAAGGTGACAAAGGATACTCTTATACCCAGACAAGATACGGAGGCCTTAGTTGAGACCGTTGTTGAAAAAATCGGTGACAAGGAGTTTCGTGTGCTTGACATTGGTACAGGTACAGGCTGTGTAGGTATTTCTATTGCCAAGCTTTGCCCGAATACTAAGGTTACATTATTGGACTGTTTCGATGCAATATTAGATGTCGCAAAAGAGAATGCAGAGCTTAACGGAGTCAATGTTGAGCTTGTTCGTTGTGATGTTTTAGAGGAAATACCTGAGGGTAAATTTGATGTTATTGTGTCAAATCCGCCCTATATTGAAACAGATACCATTTTTAGTCTTGATAACATTGTTAAAAGCTATGAGCCACCTGAGGCACTTGACGGCGGATTTGATGGTCTTATGTTCTATCAGAGAATCTGTGAGGATTTAGTAGAGAGTTTATTGGAAGAGGGTGGATTTGTTGCTTTTGAGATTGGTTATAATCAGAGTGAGGCAGTAGAGGAAATTATGCGTGATAATGAATTTTCAGGCATAAAGACCATTAAGGATGCTTGTGACAATGACAGAGTTGTTATAGGAAAGTATAAGGCATCCTTATTCTCAAAGGAGATATAATATGGACAGAACAACAAAAGCAAAAGGCTTGTTTGAATCGGGATATAATTGTTGCCAATCGGTAATTGGAGCTTTTTTGGAAGATTTTGGCCTTGATTTTGATACTACTATGAAAATAGCTGAAGGCTTTGGCGGAGGTATGGGAAGAATGAGACTTACCTGCGGTGCGGTATCAGGTATGACTATGGCGGCAGGTATGCTTCTGTCACGAGGTGAAAAAGAAGGAGATACCCGTGCTGTGGTATATGAAAAGGTTAAGGCTATGGCGGATGAATTTGCCAAGAATAACGGTTCAATTATCTGTAGTGACCTGTTGGGTCTCAATGAGGACAAGGGATATAATCCAACCCCCGAGGCTCGTACAGAGCAATACTATCAAAAACGCCCCTGCGGTGAGCTTGTAATCGAATGTGTTAAAATAGCTGAGAAGCATCTCGGCTTGAAATAATTTTATTATTCGACATATCTATGTCGATGCAGTAAGGAGGACAAAAGTATGAAGAAAAAGTATGATGTTGCAGCGTATATCTGGCCTGCATACACAGGTGATGAAATGCGTACACGCATATTCTGGCCTGAGGGTTATGGTGAGTGGCAGACTGTAAAGAATTATACAAAGAAGTATGAGGGAGATACATGGCCGAGAAAACCGTTATGGGGATACCAGAACGAGGCTGACCCATATGTAATGGAAATGCAGATTGAGGCTGCGGTTGACCATGGTGTAAATGTCTTTATATATGACTGGTACTGGTATGATGGCAGACCCTTTCTTGAGCAGTGTCTGAATGATGGCTTTCTGAAGGCAAAGAACAACAAGAAGATGAAGTTCTACATAATGTGGGCTAACCACGACGCAATGAACCTTTGGGATAAGCGTACATCAGGCTCACCTGATGTTGTTTGGCGCGGACAGATTGACATAAATGAGTTTTACAAGGTCGGTACTCGTTGGTTGGAGCAGTATTTCCAGATTGATAATTATTATAAGATTGATGGCAAGCCTGTTGTTTCAATTTATGATATTGCAAACTTTGTAAACGGTCTTGGTGGCTATGAGAATGCAAAGAAGGCTATTGCATGGCTTGGCGAAGAGGCGAAGAAGTATGGTTTGCCCGGTGTTCACTTCCAGTATGTAAAATGGGGAGATGACATTGAGAACTTTACTGGCGTTGATTCCTCATCAAAGATTGACACATCCGGATCAGGCTTCATAAAGGACCTTGGCTTTGAATCTGTTACAAATTATCAGTTTGTTCATTTTATGGATATGGACCGTGATTACGGTGAGATAATAACGGAGTTACCCGGGGAGTATGAGAAAATCCGTAAGGAAATCGACTTGCCGTATTTCCCACACGTTTCAGTAGGCTGGGACAATAATCCGAGATTCATTGAAAAGGTTACACCTATCTGTACGAATGCAACTCCTGATAAAGTAGAGGAAGCAATGCAGATGGCAAAGGATTATTCGGATAAATACAACGATGTTCCGCTTATTGTTGTAAACAGCTGGAATGAGTGGACGGAAACAAGCTATCTTGAGCCTGATGATTTGTACGGTTACGGATATCTTGAGGCTATCAAGAAGGTTTTTGTTGATATAAATTAAGGATTTGAGGACTGCGCTAAGCAGTCCTTTTTCTATGTAATAAAAATATAATGAAAAAAATTGAAGAAAATGTGAATTTTTTGTTGACAGAATGAAAATACAGTGTTATAATAAATAAAAATCATCCGTTGAAGGTTTCGGAATTATATTAAGACCGGAGCCTGAGGAAACTCTGGAGAATCTCCCACAAGAGTGCCGAAGGTGCAAGATTAAAGTCGGATCGTAGCCATGTCGTTCTGTGAGCCAAGGAGTTG
>JAZOBR010000169.1:0-2900 GCA_045596105.1 Candidatus Ornithomonoglobus sp. | reverse complement strand
TGTACGAGGGGAGAGTTAATTGCTTTTCTTACAAGACCGACTATACGCCTCATCCGACTCCTACCTCTCACTCTTTTATGTTATTTTATCATATTTTTCACAATATGTAAACACCGATATTTTCCCTTTTATTAAAATCATTTAATCTTGTTTAAAATTTTAGGTTTCAACTTCTTGAATTTGTGGTAAATATAGTGTATAATCTTCTTATAAAGAAAAAGGAGGGCGTTTCCCATGGGTTATATGGAAAGCTACGAAAAATGGCTCAATGCCGACGCATTATCTCAGGACGAGAAGGCTTCTCTTGTGGCATTGGCAAAGGAAGAAAAGGAACTATTGGATTGTTTCTACCGCGACCTTGAATTCGGCACAGCAGGAATGCGCGGTGTTTTGGGTCTTGGTACCAACAGACTGAACATATACAATGTGCGTCATGCAACAAAGGGCGTAAGTGCTTATGTTTTAAAAGAGGGTGACGAAGCAAAGAAGCAGGGTGTCTTAATCGGCTATGACACAAGAAATATGTCAAAGGAATTTGCTGATGAGACCGCAAAGGTTCTTGCAAATGCAGGTATTAAGGTTTACCTGTTTGACTCAGTTCACTCTGTGCCGGAAGTATCCTTTGGTATTCGTGAGCTTGGTTGTGCGGCAGGCGTTATGATTACTGCATCTCACAATCCCAAGGAGTACAACGGCTATAAGGTATATGGTCCCGACGGTGGCCAGTTGCCTCCCGAGGCAGTTCAGACAGTAATTGATGAGATGGCAAATACTGATATATTCTCAGTTGAGTATATGTGCCTTAAGAAAGCATTGGATTCAGAACTTATAGAGATGGTTGGTCCTGAGCTTAACGAGAAATTCCTACAGACAGTTCAGACTCAGCAGTTAAATCCTGAAGCAGTAGAGGCCGTTGCAGATACCTTCAAGCTTATCTACACTCCCCTTCACGGTACAGGCTCAAGACCCATTAAGGAAATCCTTAAGAGAATCGGTTTTAAGAATGTGCTTGTGGTTAAGGAGCAAGACACCGAGGACGGCAACTTCCCCACAGTTAACTCTCCCAACCCCGAGAATAAGGAAGCATTTACGATTGCCATTGAAATGGCAAAGGCTAATGATGTTGATGTAATTATCGGAACAGACCCCGACTGTGACCGTGTCGGCATTGTTGTGCGTGACAAGGAGGGTGTATACAGAACTCTTACAGGTAACCAGACAGGCGCTTTGCTTGTTGAATACATCCTACGCTCAAGGGCTGAGAAGGGTACTCTTCCCAAGGATGGCGTGGTAATTAAGACAATCGTTACAACTGAGCTTGCAGCTGCAATCGCAAAGGCATACGGTATGGAAATAATGAATGTTCTTACCGGCTTTAAGTATATTGGTGAGAAAATGACCGAGTTCTGCGAAAAGAAAAACCACACCTACCTGATTGGCTTCGAGGAAAGCTACGGCTACTTGGTTGGTAACCATGCCCGCGATAAGGATGGCGTTGTTGCCTCAATGCTTATTGCAGAGATGGCGGCATACTACAAGACAAAAGGCAAGTCACTTTATGAGGCATTGCAGGATATTTATGCAAAATACGGTTGCTATGTAGAGAGGACTCTTTCATACACAATGCCCGGTAAAGACGGCATGGAAAAGATGGCTCAGATATTGTCAAACCTGCGCGTTAATGCCCCCGATACGGTAGACGGAATTAAGATTATTAGGACTACTGACTACCAGACACAAACAATCACAGATAAGGACGGTAACTCAGTTCCACTACTTGGTCTTCCCAAGTCAAACGTGCTACGCTATGATTTATCTGACGAGAAATCATACTTCATTGTGCGTCCCTCAGGTACAGAGCCTAAGATTAAGCTTTATCTTGGTACCTTTGCGGATACCTTTGATAACGCGTCAGCTACAATTGACGGCATCGTTAAGGATGCTGAAGTAAAAATAGGTCTTGTATAAGAACTAAATAAAAATCTCGGTATATTTACCGAGATTTTTATTATTGGTATTTACAAATAGGACAAAATAGTGTAAAATATTACATCATAGATTATAAAACGAGGTGTAGAAATGACAACTTTGGAATGGGTCGTAATAATTACTACAATAGCCGGAGTAGGCGGAATCGGTATAGGTGGCCTGGTCGGTGCTTTTTTTGGTCGTCACTCCGAGAAAACCATTAGTCTGCTTCTCAGCTTTGCCGCAGGGGTTATGACAAGTGTGGTGTGCTTTGACTTATTGATAGATGCGATTGAGCAGAACAGTGGCTCTCTTTCCCATCTATTACTTGTGGCATTATCATTGATTGTAGGTTACGGCGTAATTTATGTGTTAAATGCATGGATTGACAGCAAAACAAATCCTGAGGTACCGCACATTGATGATAACCATCCAAAAACCGCAGATGCCTCTGCAGAGCTGATTCACAGTGACCATTACCATATACATAAACAATCAAAAAACGGTTTGTTCGTTGCAGGAATGATTATGGCGTTTGCCATTGCCCTTCATAACCTGCCTGAAGGTATGGTGATGGGTGCCACCTATGTCAGAACAGGCTCGGACATTTTCACCTTCTCAAGCAGCATGGCTCTTGCAATCGTAATCGGTCTGCATAACATTCCCGAGGGTATGTCAATTTCCGTCCCCCTGATTGCTGGTGGAATGGGCAGGCTAAGAGCAGTTTTGGTAACCGCCGCAACTGGCATCCCCACAATTATTGGTGCAATATTGGGATACTACATCGGGAGTCTTGGTCCCATAAGCCTGGCACTTTCATTAGGCTTTGCAAGCGGTGCTATGTTGTATGTGGTATTTGGTGAGTTGATTCCCGAAGCACTGTTTATGTGGCGGTCAAAGGTGCCGGCAACTGGAATGCTTATCGGTGTAGT
>JAZOBR010000168.1:0-2422 GCA_045596105.1 Candidatus Ornithomonoglobus sp. | reverse complement strand
CATAGGTCTTGATACCATTATTTATCCTAAGGATATTGTGGCAGAGTATATAGTAAGATTCGTTCGTGCAATGAACAACTCACAAGGCTCAGGCATTGAAACAATGCATTATATCCTGGGAGGCAAGGCAGAGGCATTGGAATTCAATATAGGAGAGGAGTCCCCTGTTGAAGGAAGGACTCTTGAAGAATTGCCCTTAAAGAAGGGTGTTCTTGTTGCTTGTATTAACCGTCAGGGTAAGATTATCACTCCCGGTGGTAAGGATAAAATGATGGCAGGCGATAGTGTTATAATAGTAACAACAAATAAGGGCTTTAAGGATATTTCAGATATTCTTAGATAAGAGGTAAAAATGAATTACAGAATGGTTTTATATGTCCTTGGACTTGTTGTAGACATAGAAGCAGTAGCTTTGCTTTTGCCGTTTATATGTGGCGTTGTCTATGATGAGCCGAGTCGATGGGCATTTTTAATAGGTGCTGTTATTTGCCTTGCGGTGGGTATCCCTCTTTCGGCGAGAAAGCCTAAGGATAGAACAATGTTTGCCAAGGAAGGCTTTATCATAGTATCCCTGAGCTGGATTGTAATGAGTCTTTTGGGTGCATTGCCACTTGTTATATCAGGAGTGATTCCTAATTATATTGACGCATTCTTTGAAACGGCATCAGGCTTTACGACTACCGGTGCATCCATACTTACCGATGTGGAAGCGTTACCTAAGTGTGCACTTTTCTGGCGTAGCTTCACCCATTGGATAGGCGGTATGGGAGTAATTGTATTCCTGGTGTCGATACTGTCCCTGTCTGGCGGTGACGACTTCCATCTTATTCGTGCGGAAAGCCCGGGTCATTCAGTAAGTAAGCTTGTGCCGAAGGTAAAATCAACGGCAATGATTTTGTATCAGATATATATTGCATTTACTGTGGTAGAGGTAATATTACTGTTATGTGGCGGTATAGGACTTTTTGATGCACTGACCTTGAGCTTTGGTACAGCGGGTACAGGAGGCTTTGCATCGAAAAATACATCCATTGCAGGATATTCATCCTATGTACAGATTGTTATAACTGTATTTATGGCAATCTTTGGTGTGGACTTCAGCTTCTATTATCTGTTGCTTATGCGTAAGTGGCGTGATGTAATGAAAATGGAAGAGGTAAGAGCATACTTTGTTATATTGCTTGTATCTGCCTTGTTTATATCATTAAACGTAATGTCGAGTTTTACGGGAGTTTCTGACACAGTAAAGCACAGTGCCTTCCAGGTTGTGTCAATTATGACAACTACAGGCTATGCGACGGTGGATTTTGATTTGTGGCCACAGTTCTCAAAGACCATATTGGTATTTCTGATGTTTGTGGGTGCGTGTGCAGGCAGTACGGGTGGCGGTATCACAGTCTCAAGATTTATTATACTAATAAAGAGTATTGTAAAAGAGTTAAAAATGCTGTCTCATCCCAAAAGCGTTATTAAGGTCAAGCTTAACGGAAAGGTGCTTGAGCATGGCGTTTTGCGTTCAATAAACGTATTTTTCGTTGCTTATATGATTGTATTTGCATTTGTGTGGCTGATAATATCTCTTGATAATTTTGATATGGTGACAAACTTTACTGCAACGGCGGCAACCCTCAGTAACATCGGACCAGGACTTGCGGGCGTAGGACCTATGTACAACTACTCTATGTTCTCGCCCCTGTCAAAGATAGTTTTATCCTTTGCGATGATTGCAGGCAGATTGGAATTATTCCCAGTGCTTTTGTTAATAACAACAAAGATATGGAAAAAATAAATTAAAAGCACAGAAAAAGCACTAGCTCTTTATGTGCTTTCTTACTGTTCAAAATTCGTGAAAAAACACAAAACATTTTGAATAATTTGTAAATATTCTATTGATTTTTGTCAAAAAATGTTATAAAATAGAAGTAACAAAATAAAGAAAAGGAGAACTGTTATGGAAAAACTGTTCAAACTTAAAGAAAACGGCACAAATGTCAAGACAGAAATAATTGCAGGTATTACAACCTTCCTTGCTATGTCTTACATTTTGGCAGTTAACCCCAACTATTTGGGTGGTATTGCGGGTGCATCACACGCAGGAATATTTATGGCAACAGCCATTTCAGCAGCAATCGCAACACTATGTATGGCATTCTTTGCCAACTATCCCGTTGCATTGGCATCAGGTATGGGTCTTAATGCATTTTTTGCATTCACCGTATGTGGCGCTATGGGATATTCATACGAGGTTGCACTAACTGCAATTTTGATTGAAGGTATCATATTTATGATTCTTTCACTGTTTAAGTTTCGTGAGGCTCTTGTTAATAAGATTCCTGCGAATCTGAAGTTTGGTATTACCGCAGGTATCGGTCTGTTTATCGCAATCATTGCATTGATTAATGCAGGTATTGTTGTTAAGGAC
>JAZOBR010000167.1:0-15853 GCA_045596105.1 Candidatus Ornithomonoglobus sp. | reverse complement strand
GATATTCTCGCGAATCTCCTCATATGCCACAGGGTCAAGATACTTTAACGACAAATCCTCAAGTTCAATCTTGATTTTAGACATACCGAGACGATGGGCCAATGGTGCGTAAACATCGAGAGTCTCTTTTGAAATACGAAGCTGTTTCTCGGGGGGCATAAAGCCCATTGTACGCATATTATGCAAGCGGTCAATAAGCTTTATAACCACAACCCTGATGTCCTTTGACATTGCAAAGAACATCTTTCTGAGGTTCTCCACCTGTTGCTCCTCTCGTGATGAGTATACAATCTGCTTCAGCTTTGTAACACCGTCTACAAGCTCTGCAACAGTTGTGCCAAACTGTTTCTGCACATCCTCAAAGGATGTATCTGTGTCTTCAACAATATCATGCAGCAAACACGCTGTGATTGTCGGAACATCAAGCTTTAGCTGTGATGCAATATACGCCACCTCAACGGGGTGTGATATATACGCATCACCACTCTTACGCATCTGTCCTTCATGCATGGATTTTGCAAGCTCGTACGCCTTCATAACAGTCTCAGTCTCAGATGCAGGGCTATATTCATTTATTCTTTTGATGATTTCTGCCACTATCTCGTCCGTATCCCTCCCCACTTGTTGCGGGATTTTATCGGGGGCGAGAATCGTGCCTTTTTTAGTGTCTGCCATATTTTCCCTCCAAGAGTACGTATCAAGAATTACGCCGTTTTAATATCTGATAAGATAAGCTGCAGCGACTCTCTACCCTGGTAACTGTTTATATCCATCCTGAACGCCAAATCAACTCTTTGTCCCACTTTTACAGTCTCGGCATATTCACCCATGCCGAAGCCGATACAATTGACGCGTGTGTTGTCAAGCTCTACCTGCATACGAATATGCTTTCCGTCAGCGCCCACAGGTGACAAGGACAATACCCTTGCTCCCTTTACGCCAAAAACGGGTGGCTCATTCCCCATACCATACGGCTCAAGCGCCGACAACACCTTTGTTGTTACCATAGACAAATTCTGTCCGTTTAGGATTGCATCAATCTTTACCTGTGCCACCATATCATCCTCTGACAGGTTTTCCTTTGCATATTCATTTATTTTCTTTGTAAAGGCATCCAGATTGTCCTCGTGAACTCCAAGGCCTGCGGCTACGGAGTGACCGCCGAAATTAGTTAACAAATCATCACTATCCTGCAAGGCATCAAACAAGTTAAAGCCTGCTATACTTCTGCCGCTGCCCTTACCGTTCCCGTCTGTGATGGAAATCAGAATACACGGGCGGTAATAGGCTTCACAAAGCCTTGATGCCACGATACCGATAACGCCATTGTGCCAGCCCTCTTTCGCAAGAACGATTACCCTCTTTTTATCAAATTCTGGGTCATTTTCTATCATCTCGATAGCTTCTCTGTGTATCTCGTATTCTGTCTCCTGGCGTTGCTTATTAATTCTGTCAAGCTCGCTTGCAATCCGCTCTGCCTCTGCCTTATCCTTAGTCAGAAGCAACTCCACCGCCGTAACCGATGAGCCAAGTCTGCCCGCCGCATTAAGCCTGGGTGCTATGGAAAAGGCAATAGTTGAGCTTGTAATCTTCTTATCACCTATGCCTGCAATATCAATAAGCGCCTTAATTCCGACACGCTTCGGTTCTTCAAGCTCCATTAGTCCCTTGTCAACAATAACTCTGTTTTCATCTACCAATGGCACAACATCTGCAATGGTGCCTATTGCCGCCAAATCAACATACCTCGAAAAAATCTCACTTGCTGACATACCAAGCTTCATTGCAACACCCATAGCAACCTTAAAGGCAACTCCTACGCCTGCAAGACCTGAAAACTCATAATCATCATCAGGACGCTTCGGGTTAATAACTGCAACCGCGGCCTCTGGGATTCTTTCCTTACAGGTATGATGGTCAGTAATTATAACATCCATACCCTGAAGCTTGGCAAATTCCACCTCACCTACGGCTGTTATACCGCAGTCAACCGTCACAAGCAGCTTAACGCCGTTTTTTATAAGCTTGTTTACTGCCATGATGTTAATACCATAGCCCTCATCCTTACGGTCAGGGATATAGCAGTCCACATCTGCTCCCACACTCTTCAAAAAATCATACAGAAGTGCAGTTGAGGTGATGCCGTCAACATCATAGTCACCATAAATCACTGTTTTTTCTTTGTTCTTTATTGCCTCACAAATTCTGTCCGTTGCTTTGTCCATATCAAGCATTGATGTGGGATTTAAAATCCCCTGTCTTGATTTTGAAAGAAACTGACCGAAATCCTCAACAGCTATGTTACGGTTTAAAAGCACCGTTGCAATGATGGCAGGAACACCTGCGTGCTTGGATGCATCGGCTATCATCTGTGCCGTAACGGTATCGTTTTTTCTAATCCACTTTTTTCCTCTCATATTTTCCCGTTTTCCCTTCCATAAAAACATAGGAAACCAAACGGCTTTATCTATGTTAAAAACTTCGGTTTTATCGCATCATCTCCCCATTTTTCTGTGCGTTATAACCATTCTCAACAAAAAATTTATACTTATTAAATATTATATCATTTTTTAACCAAAAATTCAAGTGTTTTTTAATAAAAACGTCATAAAATTTACTGTTTTTCAGTCTGATATTTCCAAGCTCAGAAAACAGTTTTTACAAAAAATATGCACGGCCAAAAGCCTTTGACCTTTGGGGTGCATATAATTTCACAGTGTTCTTCTGCCTGTTATTTTATTACATTGGCATTTGCCGCCTCAACCATCTCTGGAGTAATCATACCCTCAATCTTAAGACTTGCTGAGGTTGCAAGATTTTTAAGAAGTGCCTTCTGCTCCTCATCATCACCTGAGCCTGCGCTTATTCTTATAAAGCATCCGCGCACATAGACATTGATATAGGGGTATGCGATATAACAGTCCTCACCGATGCCGTCGACAAACTCCATATCGTCACGACGAATTCTGCTGTTCTCATAATCCGCCCAAACCTGATTTGTTGTCAGGGTATCCGAAAACTGCTCAATTGATACTGTAACAGGGTCGGCCGAGCCAATAGGATTCGGCACATACACAATAGTTCTTGCACTACCGTCATTTGTAACGCCGTCAGGATGTGCCTTTAAGGTAACTCCCACAATATCTGAAACCGTATCAGCCGTAATAAGCTCGTCAGGGCTTATTCTTGCTACTTCATCCTTATCATTTGAGCCACAACCTGCAAGGGATATAACCATTGCAGTACATAAAATCATCGCAAATAGTTTCTTCATGATTTTTCTTCCTCTCCGGGTTAGTTTACTATAGGCAAAAACGCCGTATTTTACGCCACACGCTATGTCAGACATTTTTGCGACACGTTCTATGCCTTCTACCTTATTCGTCTTCAGAGCTTATTTTTTAAGCTTAATTACTTCCTTTGCTTTATTGGCAATATTTTCTGCAGTCAGGCCATACTCCTCAAACAGCTGTGCAGGAGTACCTGACTTGCCGTAGCGGTCTGTACCGATAATTTTAACGGGACAGGGCGCCTCCTCACATACAACCTCTGCCACTGCGGAGCCAAGACCACCCATAATGTAATGCTCCTCAGCAGTTACAATAGCACCTGTTTCTCTTGATGCCTTTGCGATAATCTCGCTGTCAATAGGTTTAATTGTATGAATGTTTATAACTCTTGCCGAAATACACTCTTCTGCCAAAGCATCTGCCGCCTTAATAGCTTCCTGCACCATAAGACCTGTTGCAATAATTGTTACGTCCTTACCATCTCTCAGTGTAACGCCGCGGCCAAGCTCAAACTTGTAATCTACATCATTTACATCCTCAACCGCAAGTCTGCCAAAACGCATATACACAGGGCCCTCGTGGTCAATTGCGGCCTTGACCGCAAGCTGTGCCTCAATGTCATCGGCAGGGTTAATTACAACCATTTCAGGAATTGTACGCATAAGTGCCAAATCCTCAAGACACTGATGTGATGCACCATCCTCACCAACAGAGATGCCTGCGTGAGTTGCACCGATTTTAACATTAAGCTTTGTATATCCGATTGAGTTTCTTATCTGCTCATATGCACGACCTGCCGCAAACATTGCGAAGGTTGATGCAAAAGCAGTTTTGCCTGTTGCCGCAAGACCTGCCGCAACGCACATCATATTTGCCTCTGCAATACCGCAATTGATAAATCTCTCGGGGTATGCCTTCTGAAACATTTCTGTCTTTGTTGACTTTGATAAGTCCGCGTCAAGCACTACGACCTTCGGGTCATTGCCGTACTTTACCAACGCCTCACCGTATGAAACTCTTGTTGCCTGTTTTGCCATTATAGTGTCGCCTCCAATTCTGCAATTTTCTTATCAAGCTCCGATATTGCCTGATTATACTGCTCCTCGTTAGGGGCTGAGCCATGCCACTCGGCGCGGTTCTCCATAAAGGATACATTCTTACCCTTTGTTGATTTCATAATAATTGCCGTAGGCTTACCCTTGCAAGCCTTTGCAGCCTCGATGGCCTCATACAGCTCAATAAAATCGTGACCATCTGCTACAATAACATTCCAGCCAAATGCCTCAAACTTCTTGTCGATGGGTGTGGGGTTCATGACCTCTCTTATGTCACCATCAATCTGCAAGCCGTTGAAGTCAACGAAAATTGTAAGATTGTCAAGCTTATAATGGGGTGCAAACATTGCCTGTTCCCATACCTGACCCTCCTCAAGCTCACCGTCACCAAGAACTGAATATACTCTGTAGTCCTTATTGTCAAGCTTCGCACTAAGTGCCATACCGCCTGCTACCGATACGCCCTGACCCAGTGAGCCTGTTGACATATCAACGCCGGGAACCTTACGCATATCGGGATGACCCTGAAGATAACTGTCAATCCTTCTCAATGTTGCAACATCCTCCACAGGGAAGTAGCCACGCTCTGCCAATGTACCATACAAAGCAGGAGCAGTATGTCCCTTTGAAAGAACGAATCTGTCTCTGTCCTCCATCTGCGGATTTTCCGGGTCAATGTTCATTACCTCAAAGTACAAAAGTGTCATTAAATCTGCAACCGACAAGGAGCCACCGGGGTGTCCTGCCTTTGCATTGAAAACACCTGTCAATGCGTGCTTTCTGACTCTGTTTGCAATTATAGCCAATTCTGTAGCTCTTTTTGCATTCATATTATTTCCTCCTGTGTTGAATGTTATTTTATTTCGTCTGATATTGCTTCATATGCCATTTCCATAACCTCATGAAGTCTTTTTGTGTTACCGCCAATATATAACCAACCAAGCAAGGCTTCAAAGCCTGTTGCCCGACGATATTCGGATACATCCGCATTCTTCGGCACCGTAAAGGACTTTGTGTTTCGTCCCCGTTTATATGCCGTAACCTCTGCCTCGGAAAGCTTTTCCTTAATCCTTGCCATTGCCACGCTTTGTCCATGTGCCTTGACAAACTTAATCGCCTCAACATGAAGCTTGTGTGCCAGCATATTCTCGTTCTCACAAATCAAGCGCGAACGCACGTATATATCGTAAAGAGTATCTCCTAAATACGCAAGCACCAGAGGGTTATACTGGTTAGGGTCCTTTGTGAATTCCATAGTCTCCATTATTCTGAAACCACGCTCCACTTTACGCCATCAGGAGTATCCTTAAGAACTATATTCATTTCCTTAAGCTTATCTCGAATAGCATCCGCTGTTGCCCAATCCTTGGTTGCTCTTGCCTCGTTACGCTGTTTTATAAGCTCCTCAACCTCGGCATCAAGGGAATTGTTCTTTGTCTTTGTAAATAGTCCCAATACACCTCCAAGCTCACGAATAAGTGAAATTGTCATATCTATTGCTTCCTTACCCGAATCACTTGTAAGCTTTGTATTTGCCATATACACAAGGTCAAATATTGCCGCAATCGCATCGGCGGTGTTCAAATCATCGTCCATTGCCTCGCAGAACTTTGCGCGGTATGATAACAAATCAAGCTTGAGCTCCTGTGATGCAGACTTATCCTCTGCATTGCCAAGTATAAACTCAAGATTGTCAAGACAGTTATAAACTCTCTCAACCGCGCTCTTTGCCTGCTCCATAAGAGTATCCGCAAAGTTAATGGGGCTTCTGTAGTGAGCAGACAACATAAAGAATCGTACTATCTCACCATCATATTCCTTCAGAATATCACGGACTGTGAAGAAGTTACCCAATGACTTACTCATCTTCTTGCCGTCAATGTTAATATAACCATTGTGCATCCAGTAATTTGAGAATGCTTTGCAGTTGGCACACTCACTCTGTGCAATCTCATTCTCATGATGGGGAAATATCAAATCCTGTCCGCCCGAATGAAGGTCGATTGTCTCACCCAGGTACTTATTAGCCATGGCACTGCACTCAATATGCCAGCCGGGTCTACCCTCTCCCCACGGGCTCTGCCAGAAGGGTTCACCCTCCTTCTTTGCCTTCCAGAGGGCAAAGTCCATAGGGTCTTCCTTGACATCATCAATATCAATTCTTGCACCCAGCTCCAGCTCCTCAAGGGGTTGCTTTGAAAGCTTACCATACTCAGGGAAGGTCTTTGTTCTGAAATACACATCACCATTGACCTCATAAGCATGACCGTTATCGCAAAGCTTTTTCACTATATCGATTATGGCATCGATATTCTCTGTTGCCTTGGGATGGATTGTGGCACGCTTTACACCAATCGCCTCGGCATCCTTAAAGTACTCGGCAATAAATCTCTCACCAAGCTCCTTAACCGTAATACCCTCCGCATTGGCGCGCTTAATCATCTTATCGTCAATATCGATAAAATTCTGTACAAAGGTAACACCATAGCCTATGTACTCAAGATAACGACGCATTGTGTCAAATATAATGAAGGGTCTTGCGTTACCGATATGGAAATAATCGTACACAGTAGGACCGCATGAATACATCTTCACATTTGTCTTATCAACAGGTATAAATTCTTCCTTCTGTCGTGTAAGGGTATTATAAATTCTCATTCTAAAACCTCATTTTTAAAATTAGTTTTTTAGTCCTTAAACATTATACCATTTATTACGAAAAAAATCAACTGTTTTTGGAAGGTAATTTTAAAATATATGCCAAAAATTTCAGGATAAAAAAGCGGTATGATGTCAAATTCGTACGCCATACCGTTTTTCCGTTATCCAATATTGAAAATTTTAAATATCAAGGGGATTGTTATCACAGACAAAGCCGTTGAAACAAGGGCAATCCCTGCACCTGTTTTGCAGTCCTCATCCACCAATCTGGGGAATATCACAGTATTAACCCCACAGGGCAGGCAATAGAACATCACCGCCGTAATCATAACCGTTTCATTTCCGATAGCCCCTGTCACAACACCGATTATGAAAGGGATTACGATAAGCCGCATCAATATTATGGGGTATATTTTCCATCTGCGGACTATGTCCCCGACTCTGTAACCTGCAATGACCATACCTGTCATAATCATACCGACCGGTGCCATGCACCCTGCAATGCTCTCAATCGTACCCATCATAAAGAAGGGTAGCTTTATCTCAACGAGTCCTGCAATTATACCCATTACCGTTGCGATAACAGGCGGGTTAATAAGACCCTTCAAAGTAAAGCTCCTCTTTGTCAATCTGCAAAATGCGACAGTATAAATGTATATGGTCGCAGGCAAAGAAAACACCATAAGGTTAAGCAAGCCCACTGCTCCGTGGCACCCCTCCGCCAAAGCATATCCCACAGAGCCGTAATTGGGCATTACAAGAGAATATTCACAGACGCATCTCTCATACTTATTCCTTGAAAACAGCTTGCCCAGAAAGTGCATTACAACAGCCAGAGCAACGAGAATAATTGTCGATGCCAATATTACCGTACTGTTGCTTTTTATGTAATCTATATTAAAGTTTAAAGCAAAGGTTTTAAAAGATATACAGGGCAGGATTATATTAACAAAAATCTTTGATATTATACCCGAATCCTCGCTTTTTAAAATTTTTCCCTTGACTATGCCATAACCGATTGCCACATATATAAAAACTATTAAATTCCGTTCAAAAACCACCATAAAATCCCCTCCATAGCCTATTGCATTATAGCATGGGGGAATTAATAAGTCAACACAAAAAAGTGCGGATTTCTCCGCACTTTTTACTTTATAACAACAAATTCATTGTCCTTAAAATCAACCGTCGCAGTATCTCCTGCAAAAATCTCTCCGTCAATGATTTTCTCTGAGAGCATATCCTCGATTCGTGTCTGAATAGCACGCCTTAGGGGTCTTGCACCGTAAACCTTATCAAAGCCTGCATCAGAGATGGCATCCACCGCCGAATCAGTAAACTCTACTGTGATTTCATTGTCAAGAAGTCTTGCCTTCAAGGAATTCAGCATCAGACCTGCAATATTCTTAATCTCCTCACGAGTCAGGCGGTCAAATACGATTACCTCGTCAATTCTGTTAAGGAATTCAGGCTTAAAGGCACGCTTGACCTCTGCCATTACCTTATGATAAATCTCCTTTGTATCCCCATCATCCATTGCAGTTGCAAAGCCAAGCTTTGATGAGCCTGTGCCAAGGATTTCCGATGCACCGAGGTTTGAAGTCATAATTATAACCGTATTCTTAAAATCAACTACTCTGCCCTGGGCATCTGTGAGGATACCATCGTCAAGAATCTGAAGCATAATGTTAAACACATCAGGATGTGCCTTCTCCACCTCGTCAAACAGAATCACACTGTAGGGATGCTTACGGATTTTCTCCGTCAACTGACCTCCGTCCTCAAATCCCACATATCCCGGCGGTGAGCCGATAAACTTTGACACCGCGTGCTTCTCCATATACTCGGACATATCCACTCTTATAAGTGAATCCTCCGAGCCGAACATTGCCTCTGACAGAGCCTTTGAAAGCTCGGTTTTGCCCACGCCTGTAGGACCTAAGAACAAGAACGAGCCTATGGGACGCTTCGGGTCCTTCAACCCTGCACGACCGCGTTTTATAGCCTTTGCAACGGCAGACACCGCGGTGTTCTGTCCTATTACTCTCTCGTGAAGAATACCCTCGAGGTTACGCAGACGCTCCATCTCCTCCTCACGAAGCTTCGATGCCGAAACGCCCGTCCAGTCAGACAGAATTTCTGCAATATCCCCCTCGGTTACCACAAGCTCGGAGGTAGTGCCTGTACCCTTCCAATCCGCCTTCAGCTTATCCACAGATTCGGCTAATGCACGCTCCTCATCACGAAGCTTTGCCGCCTTCTCATACTCCTGAGAGATTACCGCCTCCTCACGCTCATGGCGTAGTCTTTCAAGCTCCTTTTGGGAAGCCTTCAACTCTGCAGGCTCAAGCTGAGAGGACAACTGCTTCTTACTTGATGCCTCGTCAATTAAATCGATTGCCTTATCGGGCAGAAATCTGTCGGTGATATATCTGTGGGACATCTTTGCCGCCGCCACGATTGCCTCATCTGTGATTCTTACACCGTGGTGTGCCTCGTACTTATCACGAATACCCTTTAATATTTCAACGGTTTCATCCACCGTAGGCTCACCCACCGTTACAGGCTGGAATCGTCTTTCAAGGGCGGCATCCTTTTCAATATACTTCTTATATTCCTTCAGAGTTGTGGCACCAATCAACTGCAGTTCACCGCGAGCCAGAAACGGTTTAAGGATATTTGATGCATCCAAGGACCCCTCAGCATTGCCTGTGCCAACAATGGTATGAAGCTCATCAACGAACAGGATTACCTCCTTTGCCGCAATAACCTCCTCAATAACCTTCTTAAGCCTTTCCTCAAATTCACCGCGATACTTTGCACCTGCAACCATACCCGACAAGTCTATGGCAACAAGTCTTTTTGACTTCAGGGATTCAGGGACATCACCCGATGCAATCCTCTGTGCCAGACCCTCTGAAACCGCAGTTTTGCCAACACCCGGCTCACCGATAAGACAAGGGTTATTCTTGCTTCTGCGTGATAGAATCTGTATAACTCTGTCAATCTCCTGCTCTCTGCCGATTACAGGGTCAAACTTATCCTCCCTTGCCATCTTTGTGAAATCTCTGCCGTACTCATCAAGGGTAGGCGTTGACGAATTAGCATTATGCGCTGATACTGCACCGCCCGATTTTGCCGCGTCTGTATCCTCATTCGATACAGAGCCCGCAATTTCAGTATATGTGTCCCTCGAGCTTAAGCCAAGGTCATGCAATATTCTTACGCCTACACTATCATCATCGCGCAACAGTGCCATCAGGATATGCTCCGTACCAATGTACGAATTACCCATATTACGTGCCTCTGCAACGGCAATCTGCAGTATTCTCTTTGTTCTCGGTGTAAGTCCTAACTCCGTTTCCATCGAAAGAGGCTCGTTCTTACCCATAATCTCCTCAATCTTTGCCATTACACCCTCAAATGTAACCCCTGTCTTTTCAAGGGTTTTTGCTGCCGCACCCGAGCCTTCCTTCAAAAGTCCCGCTACCAGATGCTCACTTCCGATATATCTGTGTCCGAAGGAGCAAGCAATATCGTGTGCCTCACTTATTGCAATCCTTGCTCTCTCCGTAAAATTAGAAAACAACATAATCGTTACCTCCTTATAAATTCTCTCTTAAAAACTCGGCTCTTTTTATGTCCCTCTCATCAGGTGTCATGGTTGCCTCGCAATCAATCTCCGATGGTGCCGACTTAATCATAAGCTCCACAGGATTTGCCTTGTCCTTTCTGTCTATTATTCCCATATTTTCGGCAAGTAAACAATCTGAAAGCATTGCCTTTGCCTCCTTTGAGGTTACCTTGTAGGCAAACCTCAAAACTCCGTAGGAACGCATAAGCTTATCCTTCAGGTCTGCCTCACGCTCCTTCATTAAAAGCTCTCTTGCCTGAAGCTCCATCTCAGATATTCTCTTGACTACCGCCTTGAGCTTGTCAATTATCTCCTTTTCAGTCAAGCCAAGAGTGATTGAGTTTGAAATCTGAAACAGTGCACCCTCTGCGTTTGTACCCTCTCCGTACAATCCTCGCACCGCAATGCCTGTGCCTGAAAAGGACTGCAAAACTCTCCCTATATTATTTGTCATAACAAGGGCAGGAAGATGCATCATAACACTTGCACGCATACCTGTGCCTACATTGGTAGGGCAAGCAGTAAGATACCCGAACTCCTCATGGAAAGCATAATTTAAGCTCTCCTCCATTACAGTATCAACCTTGTCAGCCAAGTCATATGCCTTGTCTATTTCCATACCGCCCATTATAACCTGAAGCCTTATATGGTCCTCCTCCATAAGCATTATGCTCATAGTCTTATCCTTGTTTATAAGAACCGATTTCTGTGTCCCCTCTGCCATAATGGGACTAATCATATGCTCCTCTACCATTCTGAGCTTTTCCACTCGGGCTGTATCGTCAAGCATAATAAGCTCAAAGTCCTTCGAAAGAGTGGAATTACTCTTTAGAATTGAGTCCTCCAGAGTCTTTCTTATCTCCTGCTTTTTAGCATCCCCAAGCCTTTGTGTAAAGGGTGTTTTTGATAGGTTTCTTGCAAGTCTTATACGAGTTGAAATAATAATCGGGTCCTTTAAATCCTTATACCATATCATCACTTAATCCCTCCTTCAAGCTCTTTTATCTCTGCGTGGAGCTTTGCCGCCACCTCATACTCTTCCTTTGCCACCGCTTCCTTGAGCTGTGTCCTTAACTCCTCAAGCTTACGCTTAAGCTTAATCTCCGCACCCGACTTTGACGGAAGCTTGCCGTTATGATGTGAGGTTGCATGGATTTGTCTCAAGCTCTCCTTTGCACCGTCAGAAAATGTCACATAACATTCTGAGCAACCAAATCTGCCGTTCTTTCTTATATCCTGCCACGCACTTCCGCATACGGGACACTTCTTTGTTCCCTTTACTTCACCCATGGTTGTGAATATACTGTCAAAATCATCAAACATTCCAAATAATTCTGTAAAAATATCCATTTTTATTCCTCCTTTAATCTGTCAGTTCATTGAGGGCAGTTTTTAGTATCCTTGCCCTTGCATTATCATTATCAGCACATTTTATAACAGCCGAAAGCATCCTTGCCTCGCGATTGGTGATTGCATTTGAATTATATAATCTCAAAAGCATATTATCACCGTCTAGTTGGCTGATTGCATCCCTCACCTCGCCACCATCCTTTATACGGCGGATTATCACATATCCTCCCCCACCTCGACGGGTTTCTACCATATAACCTCTGTCGGGGTTGAATCGGGTTTCGATAACATAATTTATCTGGGATGGCACACAATTAAAAATGCTTGCCAGCTCATTTCGTTGAATTTTTGTCCATTCATCCTCTTCCTGTTTTATAAGCTCTAAGATGAAGGCTTCTATTTTATCTGACTTTCCCATTTAATCACTTCCTTTTATTGTGTCAGAAAAAGTGCGAAGAACATTCTCGCAGTCCCCGAAAAAACATTCAAAGCAGATTGCTTAGGTTTGCGATTGCAGTGTACTCAGTGTACATAAATGAGCAATGCGCAGGCCATATGCGAAGAATATTTCTTCGGGAGGGTTTGACCTTTCCTGACCTTTGTCTTTATTATAGTGTGTAAAAAGGGTTTTGTCAATGTATTTTTCGTGGAGTTTTTGTGAACTTTTTGTAAACAAGCCTGTCCAACAGAAAAAATTTGTGAATTTTATAAAAACTTTTTAAAAAGGTGTGGTAATATGGAAAGAAATGTGATACAATAAAACAGTGTATGCACTTATGCATAGAAAATATACATTGGTTGATTTTCTTTTTCGGAAAGGATTTGGTATAAAATGAGTTTATTCGATAAAATATTCGGCACATACTCAGACCGCGAGCTGAAGAAGGTTAAGCCCATAGCGGACAAGGTTATGGCGTTGGAGCCTGATATTGAAAAGCTTACAGATGCCGAGTTAAAAGCAAAGACTCAGGAATTCAAGGAACGCTACAATGGCGGTGAAAGCCTTGACGATATGTTACCTGAGGCATTTGCAGTAATGCGTGAGGCAAGCTGGCGTGTGCTTGGAATGAAGCACTTTTATGTTCAGGTTGTGGGTGGTATAATCCTGCATCAGGGCAGAATCGCAGAAATGAAAACAGGCGAGGGTAAAACCCTGGTATCTACTTTACCCGCATATCTTAACGCACTGACAGGCAAGGGCGTACATATCGTTACAGTTAACGATTACCTTGCAAAGCGTGACTCGGTGTGGATGGGTAAGGTATACCGTTTCTTAGGCCTGAGCTGTGGTCTTATCATTCACGAGAAGACAAATGATGAAAGACGAGAGGCATATGCCTGCGACATAACCTATGGTACAAACAACGAACTTGGATTCGACTACCTTCGTGACAATATGGCTGTTCACAAGGAGGAAATGGTACAGCGTGGTCATAACTACGCTATCGTGGACGAGGTTGACTCAATCCTTATCGACGAGGCAAGAACTCCCCTGATTATTTCGGGTATGGGCGAAAAGGCAAATGAGCTTTATGAGGTTGCAGACACCTTTGCGAAGAGATTAAAGAAGCTGGTATTGACCGAGCAGGATAATAAAAAGCTTGATACAGAAATTGATGCGGACTACATTGTTGACGAGAAGGCAAAGACCGCTACACTTACAGAACGCGGTGTTAAAAAGGCAGAGCAGGCATTCGGTGTTGATAATATCACAGACCCCGAGCACATGAAACTTTTGCACCACATCAACCAAGCACTTCACGCAAACGGCGTTATGCATCGCGACCAGCAGTATGTTGTAACCCCTGAGGGTGAGGTTATGATTGTCGACGAGTTTACAGGCAGAATTATGCCCGGCCGCCGTTACAGTGACGGCTTGCATCAGGCAATCGAGGCAAAGGAGCACGTTAAGGTTGAGCATGAGAGCAAGACTCTTGCTACTATCACCTTCCAAAACTTCTTCCGTCTATATAAGAAGCTATCGGGTATGACAGGTACTGCTCTTACAGAGGAAGAGGAGTTCCAGCACATCTATAAGCTTGACATCGTGGCAATTCCCACAAACAAGCCTGTAGTGAGAGATGATATTAATGACAGCGTTTACCAGACAGAGGCAGGTAAATATGCGGCTGTTATAAAGCAGATTAAGGAATGTAACGATAAGGGTCAGCCCGTGTTGGTTGGTACCGTAAACGTTGATAAGTCAGAGGAGCTTTCCAAACTGCTTAAGAGAGTTGGCATCAAACACAATGTACTAAACGCCAAATACCACGAGCGTGAGGCAGAAATCGTTGCACAGGCAGGTAAAAAGGGTGCGGTTACAATCGCAACCAATATGGCAGGTCGTGGTACCGATATTATGCTTGGCGGTAACGCAGAGTACCTTGCAAAGCACGAAATGGCAAAGCAAGGCTTCACAGACGAGCTGATTGCAGAGGCAACGGGCTTTGGTGATACAGACGATGAGGAAATCCTTAACGCAAGAAGAGTGTTCTCTGAGCTTAATGCGAAATTCAAGGCAGAGATTCAGCCTGAGCGTGACGAGGTTGTTGCACTTGGCGGTCTATACATTATCGGTACAGAGCGTCACGAGTCAAGACGAATTGATAATCAGCTGCGAGGCCGTTCAGGTCGTCAGGGCGACCCCGGCTCATCAAAGTTCTTCCTGTCACTTGATGATGATTTGATGAGAATCTTCGGCAGTGACAGAGTTAAGAGGATGGTTGCAGGTCTTGGTCTTGAGGAGGACCAGCCTATCGAGGCAAAGATGCTTTCCAATGCGATTGAAAACGCCCAGAAGAATCTCGAAAGCCGCAACTTCGATTCTCGTAAGCACGTGCTTCAGTATGACGAGGTTATGAACGAACAGCGTAAAATTATTTACGCACAGAGACAGATGGTTCTCGATGGTAACGAGCTGTCAGGTACAATCCGACAAATGATTGAGCAGGTTGTTGACTCAGCCATTGACGATTTCATCGGTATCAGTGAAATCCCTGAGGATTGGAATCTGCGCGCTCTTACAGAGTTTGCAAACACAAACCTTAACCTTATGGGTGCATTTATGGTTTCCGATGGAGATGTTGACACTATCACCAAGGCAAGCATCCGCGAGGATTTGCTAAAGCTTGCAATGGAAAGATACGAAGCTCAGCGTGAGGTATTCGGTGAGCAAATGGATGAGCTTGAAAGAGTATTGATGCTGAGAGTTGTTGATACTCTATGGATGGACCATCTTGATGAGATGGAACAGATTAAGCGTGAAATCGGCTTAAGAGCATACGGTCAGCATGACCCCGTTATAGAATACCGTCAGGTAGCATCAGAGCTTTACGAGGGTCTTCTCTACGCAATCAAGCGTGACACAGTAAGATATGTATTAAGCGCTCAGCCGAGAATTGAAATCAAGCGCGAGCAAGTGGCAAAGCCTCTTGACACGGGCGGTGACGGTACGCTAAAGGCACAGCCGAGACGCGTCGAGAAAAAGATTGGCAGAAACGACCCCTGCCCCTGCGGAAGCGGTAAAAAGTATAAGCACTGCTGCGGCAGATAATTAAATTCTAACGAAAAGAAGGATGTGATAAAAATGTTAGAGTACGATGAGTACAGACTTGCTCTACAGGGCATGGAAAAAAGCATTAATGATTTGAGGGATTCACTTTGACGTTGCCAGTTTAGAGGCAGAAATAGCAAAGCTTGATGAGGAAGCTGCTGCTCCCGGTTTCTGGGACGATATGACAAACTCCCAGAAGGTTCTGCAGAAGTCAAAGCAGTTAAAGGATAAGCTTCAGGGCTTTTTGGACATTGTTGCAACCCAGGAGGATACTCTTGTAATGATTGAACTGGCAGAGGAGGAGAATGAT
>JAZOBR010000166.1:0-2017 GCA_045596105.1 Candidatus Ornithomonoglobus sp. | reverse complement strand
GGTCACGACTGCCACGGGCATGGCAAAGACGGATACTGTCGTTATGGTTACCCTAAAGACTTTGAGTATTTTGTCGAAGAAGAACTAACAGTTTGTGACGAAGATAAAATTTGCTTAGACAATTTTTTGTCTGATTTTAATATATGTAATATAGGAGATAATGTATGAGTAGAAAAATTTTTGCAATTATAGAGGTTGATGACGACAGGGCAATCGCAGAAGATAAAGGCACAGGAGAATATCTTGAAAAGGAGTTCGGGTGGCTTGAGCAAAGCGGAATTGATTTGAAACATTGGTTGATAGCCGATGATGACGACACAGAAAGATGGGCTCGATACATTAACTACCTTATTGAATGGGCGTTCTACCATTCGGACAATATGTATGCAGACTCATCGCCTGTTTGTTATGACGAATGGTGCGACAACGAGGACGCAGAAAGGGGTTCGTATGATTAAGCATATTAAATGCGATATCTTTAAGTCTGGTGCAGATATAATCTGCCATCAGGTAAACTGCCAAGGTGTTATGGGTAGCGGCATAGCTAAGCAGGTAAAAGACAGATACCCCTCTGTTTACGAAGAATATAAAAGGGTGTGCAGACTGGCTCCTACCCCAAGTTCATTACTTGGTCTTGCTCTTGGTGTCAGAACTAATGAGGATGTCGTTATCGTGAACCTGTTTGCTCAAGAAAACTATGGTTATGATGGTAAACAATATACGAGCTATGGCGCCTTAAAAAACTGTTTTGAATCAGTAAGGAATTCATTTTCAAATCAGAAAATTGCAATCCCGTATCTTCTAGGATGCCACAGAGGTGGTGGAGACTGGAATGTGGTATACGCAATGATTAAAGAAATCTTTGCTGACTGCGATGTAATTTTATGTGAATATAACGGAGGTTAATGTGATGAAGAAACTTTTGATTGTTGTTGATATGCAGAACGATTTTGTAGATGGAGCTCTTGGAACTCCTGAAGCACAGGCGATTGTGCCTAATGTCGTTAACAAAATAAAAAACTGGGATGGAGATGTTTTCTGTACTCAAGACACTCATTACGAAGACTATCTCTCTACGAGAGAAGGCAAGCATCTGCCGGTTGTTCACTGTGTCGAGGGCACAGATGGACATAAGATTAATGAAGATATTCTTGCCGAAATTTATGCGTTACATCCACGCCATAGTTATAAATGTACACTCAATAAGTACACATTTGGAAGCACGGCTCTTCCCGAACTCATCCGTCCTCTCGGATATAATTACATCGAGCTTGTCGGATTGTGTACGGATATCTGCGTTGTGTCAAACGCAATGATTCTCAAAGCTCATTTCCCAGAGATTGATATTGCGGTAGATGCTTCTTGCTGTGCAGGAGTAACACCTGAGTCTCACAACGCGGCATTAACTACAATGAGGATGTGCCAGATTAACATTCTTGGGGAGGAATAAAATGATTAGATTAAATGGACGGGTAGTTGAACAGAGTCATTTTCCAGACGGAACTCTACTTATGAAAGTCAATCCTTATAAAGGCGAGTTTAAAATAGACCGCAGCCGTAGTCCCATTATAATAGATTGGCATTATGAAAACGACGCAGAGCTCTTCACTTTGATTTGCCTTAAGCGTCATCTGGATAGACTTACGAATCCAAGGGTAGTTTTATATATGCCCTATATCCCCCATGCTCGTATGGATAGAGTGAAGAATGACGGAGATGTATTTACGTTAAAATATTTTTGTGAAACCATTAATTCTTTACATTTTGAAAGTATTCATGTGTATGATGCGCATAGCAATGTGAGTCTTGCTTTGCTCAACAATGTGGAGCAATTAAATATAAATGGATATATTCGTTCAACTTCACAATTTATCTGTGATGAACGTGGTGAATATCCTGTTTTTTATTTCCCAGATGAAGGTGCTATGAAGCGTTATTCAGAAAATGTATCTGGTGAGCCTTATGCGTTTGGCATAAAGAAGCGTGATTGGGAGACTGGTCAAATTCAAGGCATTCA
>JAZOBR010000165.1:0-6878 GCA_045596105.1 Candidatus Ornithomonoglobus sp. | reverse complement strand
TATATGTTACGGATAAAACAAATAATGAAACAGAATATACACGCAATAAGCTTCGCAACATTCTTATTCCAAAATTGAAGGAGTATAATCCTAATTTTGTTGATGTAGTTACTTCAAATGCTCAAATTATTGCTCTTGAGGATGAATACCTGAGAGATGTGACAAATAGGGAGTTTCAAAAACTTGTCAGTGGTAATGAGATTCAGACAACTGAGATTATTAAGCTTCCTAAGGCAATCGCTCTGCGCCTTATCCGTAAAATGATTACTAACGTAACTGAAATAACAGATATATCCCAGGAAAGAATACTTGAGGTATATAATCTTGCAGTAAAAAATAAAACAGGACTTGTGATAGAAATCAAGGATAATATTATCGCAAGGACTCAGTACAACAAATTATTAATTTGTGAAAAAAAGGATTCAATAGCGGATTTTTGTTATGAGCTAATAGTAGGTGTGCCTACCTACATTAAGGAATTAGGTTATACAGTTAAGCTTGATAGGGCAACTGAAAAGCAAAATGATAATTCTCAATATTTTACCATACCAAAGGGACAGGTTAAAATTGAATTTCGAAACCGTCGTGAGGGTGATGTTTTTTATCCTGCAGGTATGAGAGGAAGCAAAAAGCTCAAGGACTACATGGTAAATGAAAAAATACCAAGCAATAAAAGAAAGGGAATAGCTATTTTAACCTTTAATAATGAAATTGCCTGGATTGTAGGCTACAGACGAGATGAGAGATTTATGTTCAAGGGTGAGGGAATAAAGCTTACAATTTCATAATTATGTATTAAATATTTTATTGATTTAATTAAAAATATATGATATAATAAAAAGGTACGATTATTTGTACAATTCGGGATTGAATATCCTTATAGATTTTGGAGGTGAGTGCATTTGAAGAAAACGGCAAAAACTATAGGCGTATGGATAATTATCTTTGCGGTTGTTTTTGGGTTATATGCCTACTTGAATAAAAAAGCAAATGCACCTATGGAGATACCGTATTCTACCTTGATTTCATCAATCAAGTCTGAACAGGTAAACTCAATAGAAATTTCGGGGACAAGTGCAAGCATTGTGCTTGAGGATAACCAGACAGGTCAAGAAACAGAATGTATTTCAGAAATTCCAAGCAGTGAGGTATTGCATCAGGATATAGGTGATGAGCTTCTTGACCAGGAGAGCAGAGGACAGCTGACAGTAACCTATGATGAGCCGAAAATGTCATTGTTAAGCTCATTTGAACTGATTTTCTTCTTTATTTTAATTTTTGTTCTTATTATTGGAATGACTCGTCGTGGTAGCGGCGGTGGATTTACTAAAAATAGAGCTAAGCTTGTTACAGATAAGATGGACGTAAACTTTTCTGATGTAGCAGGTGCAGATGAGGAGAAGGCAGAGCTTCAGGAGGTTGTTGATTTCCTTTGTGACCCTGAAAAGTATACAAAGCTTGGTGCAAAGATACCGAGGGGTATATTGCTTGTCGGCTCACCGGGTAATGGTAAAACCCTGCTTGCAAAAGCGGTTGCAGGTGAAGCGGATGTTCCGTTTTTCTCAATTAGTGGTTCTGATTTCGTTGAATTATATGTAGGTGTTGGTGCATCGAGAGTTCGTGATTTGTTTGAGCAGGCAAAGAAGGCTAAGCCTTGGATTGTGTTTATCGATGAGATTGGTGCCGCAGGAAGAAAACGAGGCGCAGGTATGGGTGGCGGCCACGATGAACGTGAACAGACCCTTAATCAATTGCTTGTTGAAATGGATGGCTTTGCACAGAATGATGGCGTGATTATATTAGCGGCAACAAACCGTCCGGATATTCTTGATAAGGCGCTACTTAGACCGGGAAGATTCGACAGACAGATTGTTGTCGATTATCCTGATATTAAGGGACGTGAGGCAGTATTAAAGGTACACTCCAATAATAAGCCCTTAGCTAAGGATGTAGACCTTTTAAAGATTGCAAAGGAAACCACAGGATATTCGGGTGCAGAGCTTGCAAACCTTCTTAACGAGGCGGCAATTATGGCCGCAAAGGAGGGTGAGGATGAAATTTTAACTTCACATATTGAAAAGGCAAACCTTAAGGTTATGATGGGAGCGGAAAAACGTTCAAGAGTTCTTACAGATACGGAACGTAAGCTTACAGCCTACCATGAGGCAGGCCATGCAATATGTGCACACATAGTTGATAATACACAGATAGTGTCTACAGTATCAATCATACCAAGAGGTCGTGCAGGTGGATTTACAATGTATCTTCCTGAATCCGATAATAGAATGTACGCATCTCGAAATGAGATGCTAAACCAGATAATTGTTATGTTAGGTGGTAGAGTTGCCGAGGCAATTACATTAGATGATATTTCAACAGGTGCATCTAATGACATTAAACGAGCAACGGCATTGGCTCACGATATGGTAACAAAGTATGGTATGAGTGAGGCAATTGGTCCTGTATCATATGATGATGGCGGAGAGGTATTTCTTGGACGTGATTATGGTCACCAGAAGTCCTATTCGGAAATCACGGCATCGGAGATTGACCGAGAGGTTAAAGCAATTGTAATGAAGCAGTATGAAATATGCGAGAAAATTCTGAGAGAGCATATTGACAAGCTGAATGCGGTTGCACAGATGCTATTGGAGAGAGAAACTATTTCAGGCGAGGAGTTTTTAGAGGCTTTATCGCAGGATAACAACGAAAGGGAGTGAAGTAAATGGCAGAGGTAACAAAGAATACTTTGATTGGTGAAGCACTTATGATGGATATGGGCATTGCTGAAGTTCTTATGGCATCAGGAATGCACTGCGTTGGTTGTCCCGCTGCTCAGGGAGAGAGCATAAGTGAGGCTTGTGCGGTACATGGTATGGACGCAGATGAGCTTATCACTAAGATAAATGACTATCTTTCAAGAAAATAATCACAAAAGACCCGAAAATTCGGGTCTTTTTTCATATGTGTCTTGACAATGGATGGTCGTATATGGTAAAATAAAATTGTTTTTTAGTAAACACATTTTTTATGAAAGAAGGAAACTACAATGAACATGAAAAAATTATTTGCACTTGCACTATCAGCAGTTTTGACACTGTCAATGGCAAGCTGTGGCGCTCCTAAGTCAGACCTGGAGTATATCAAGGAAAAGGGCACTCTTAAGGTTGGTTATACAATCATTAATCCCTTGAACTATGAGGAGAATGGTGAGCTTACAGGCTTTGAGACAGATTTTGCTAAGGCAGTTGCATCTGAGCTTGGTGTAAAGGCAGAGTTTGTTGAGATTAACTGGGACGCTAAGGAAACAGAGCTTAATTCAAAGAACATTGACTGTATCTGGAATGGTATGACTGTTACTCCTGAGAGAGAAGAGACGATGTCAATTTCAACACACTATCTTGAGAACAGACAGGTTGTTGTAGTAAGAGCAGATGATGCTGATAAATATAAGGACTCACTTGACGGTGCCAAGGTTGTAGCCGAGGCAGGCTCAGCAGGTGAGGAGCTCGCAAACGATAATGAGGCATTCGCTAATGCTGAGTTTACACCCGTATCATCGATGGCAACAGCATTGATGGAGGTTAAGTCAGGGACAGCTGATGCAGCAGTTATCGACTACGTAATGGCTGGTAGCTCAACAGGTGAGGGTACAGATTTTGTTGACCTTGCAATCATTGACAATGCATATCCTTCAGAGGAGTACGGTATCGCACTTAGAAAGGGCTCAGATGCATTACCCGAAGTTAACGCTGCAATTACAAAGTTGATGGATGACGGTACATTGATATTCATTGCTGATAAGTACGGTTTGACTGATATACTTATTGCAAAATAAATTACATAGAATTTCGGAGTTAGTTTAATGGATAAATGGCAAGCGCTTTTTGAAGGCTTTGGGTACAACTTAATAATTTTTTTCGGTACAATCATTGCGGCAGTACCCTTGGGACTGATTATAATGTTTTGTTCCACATCAAAATTCAAGCCTTTGGCATACTTGTCTAAGACCTTTGTTTGGATAATTCGAGGAACACCCCTGATGCTGCAGTTGTTTGTGGTTTTGTATGGTCCGGGACTTCTTTTTGGCATACCGATGAAGTCAAGACTAACCGCTGCATTTATAGCTTTCATTATAAACTATGCGGCATACTTTTCAGAGATATATCGTGGTGGACTTGAAAGCATACCTCGTGGACAGTACGAGGCAGGACAAGTTCTTGGTATGAAGAAGAGTCAGGTGTTTTCAAAGGTTGTTCTTTTCCAGGTTATAAAGCATATTGTTCCGCCTATGGGAAATGAGATTATGACCTTGGTAAAGGATACATCACTTGTAAGAATTATTGGTGTTGCCGAGATTATTATGAGTGCGGAACGTTTTTCAAAGCAGGGATTTATTTGGCCGCTATTTTCAACAGGCTTGTTTTTCCTTGCAATGTGCGGATTGCTGACGCTTCTTTTTAATCACATTGAAAAGAAGCTCAACTATTACCACTCTTAAGGGGGATACATAAATGGCAATCTTAGAAGTAAAAGGTATCTGCAAGAGCTTTGGCAAAGAGGATGTGCTAAAGGGCATAGACTTTTCTATGGAAAAGGGTGAGGTAATTTCAATAATTGGCTCATCGGGAAGCGGTAAAACAACATTGCTTCGTTGCTTGAATTTCTTGGAAAAGGCTACTAATGGACAAGTGTTCGTAGATGGTGAATGTATATTTGATGCACAGAGTAAGGAAAAGCTTACTTATGAGCAGATTCGTCAAAGACAGTTGAACTTTGGGCTTGTGTTTCAATCATTCAATTTGTTCCCGCAATACAGCGTTCTTGATAATGTAACCCTTGCACCGAAGCTGTTGGCAAAGGACCGTCCTGATTATAAAGATAACAAGAAACAGATTGTTGAAGAAATTGAGAATACTGCAATGATGTTGCTTGACAGAGTAGGTCTGAGTGATAAGCTTGACCAGTATCCTTGCACATTATCAGGTGGTCAGCAGCAGAGAGTATCAATTGCTCGCGCACTTGCATTGAATCCGAAAATTTTATTTTTTGATGAGCCTACATCGGCTCTTGACCCTGAAATCACCAATGAGATTCTTAAGGTTATAAAGGACCTTGCAAAGAAACGCACAACAATGATAATTGTAACTCATGAGATAGAGTTTGCAAAAAGCGTTTCCGATAGGATTATATTTATGAATGAGGGAGTAGTGCTTGAGGATGGTACTCCAGAGGAGGTTATTAATAATCCAAAGCATCCGAGAACAAAGGAATTCTTATCTAAAATGTCATAAAAAATGCCTTCAGTTTACCTGAAGGCATTTTTTTGATTGGTAATTCATAATATTTACAGGTGATGATATGAATTATATTTTTTCTTTTATGATAATTATTTCTTTTGTATGTGCAGGGATAACGGGAAAAATGGACGCTACAATGAATGCTCTGTTTGAAGGTGCTCAAACTGCAGTATCAACCCTTATTTCCTTTGCAGGTGCAATGTGCTTCTGGACAGGTCTAATGAGGATTGCGGAAAAATCAGGAGTTTCCGGTATTATTCAAATGGCATTAAATCCTGTTGTAAGACGATTATTTAAAAATGCAACACCTAAAGCAAAGGAATATATATCCTTAAACCTGACCGCAAATATGCTTGGAATGGGCAATGCCGCAACGCCCATGGGAATTAAAGCCGCAGAGGAGCTTGACAGTATAAATCCTGACCCACTAAAACCCTCGGAAGAAATGACAATGCTTGTTTCGTTGAATACAACGGCGTTTCAACTTATACCATCGACAATAATTGCATTAAGGGCTGGGTCAATGTCACAAGAGCCAACATCCATAATTATACCTATTTGGCTCGCATCGATAGTAGGGATAATATGTGCAATAGTAACAGTAAAGCTTGTATATAAATTAAAAACGGCTATCAGTAGATAGCCGTTTTATATTAGCCTAAAAGTTGTTTTGCTTTTAAGATTGCGATTGCTGATTTGCAATCGTGGATTTCGTTGTTCATAACCATTTCATAAAGGGTATCCAGGGGATACTTTTTCACATTAAGGAACTCGCCTTCATCAAGTTTTTGACCCACAAAGGTTAAATCTGTTGCCATATATATGATTAGCTTTTCACTACAGTAACCTGGAGTTGCATAGTATGATCCAAATTCAATGAGCTTTGAGGCAGTGTAGCCTGTTTCCTCCTGAAGCTCACGTATTGCAGCATCATATGGATTCTCATCATATTCAAGCTTGCCTGCAGGGATTTCAAGCATTATATCATCCGCCGCAATTCTGTACTGTGTTACCATAAATACTTCCTTGTCGGGGGTAACTGCAATAATACCAACACCGCCGGGGTGAAGAATAACCTCACGAGAGGCGGTATTGCCATCAGGAAGCTCAACTGTGTGTAGCTTTACATCTAGTATATATCCTTTAAAGATGTCTTTAGATTCAATGATTTTTTCTTTAAAATCCATAATGACCTCATAAACTTAGTGTGATATTGTCACCTGTCATTTCGTATTGACGGTATTTAATGTCAACCATATCAAACATTTTTTTTGCGGCAATTGTACCGTCTGTGTCAGCATATTTGTCTGACATATAAATGATTTCCTTGATTCCGCTCTGAATGATTGCCTTTGCACATTCGTTACAAGGGAACAGAGTAACATAAATTCTTGACCCTTTCAGAGTGGGGGCAGGTGAGTTTAAAATTGCATTAAACTCTGCATGGCATACATACATATATTTTGTGTCAATGGGTGCGCCTGTACGTTTCCAGGGCATATCTTTATCGTCACAGCCTATGGGCATACCATTATATCCCTGTGAGAGAATTTTGTTTTCGTCATTTACTATACATGC
>JAZOBR010000164.1:0-3223 GCA_045596105.1 Candidatus Ornithomonoglobus sp. | reverse complement strand
TACATTAGTACCACCAATAACCTCAATGGCCTCAACTATCTTGTATGCCTGACGCTGAAGCTCCTTCTGAACATCAGGTGCAATAGTAAGCATAGGAGCTGAACAGAATGAGTCACCTGTATGAACACCCAAAGGGTCAATGTTCTCAATCATACAAACTGTAATCATATTGTTCTTTGAGTCGCGGACAACCTCAACCTCAAGCTCTTCCCAACCAAGTATTGACTCCTCAACCAATACCTGGCCTACCAAGCTTGCCTGCAATCCCCTCTCACAGACAACCTTAAGCTCTTCGGTATTGTATACAAGGCCACCGCCCTGACCACCCATGGTATATGCAGGACGAAGTACAACGGGATAACCAAGCTCATCGGCAATTGCTAAGGCTTCATCTACTGTATATGCAACCTCACTTCTTGCCATTTCAATGCCAAGGCTTTCCATAGTCTTTTTAAATTCGATTCGGTCCTCACCGCGGTCAATAGCATCAACCTGAACACCGATTACCTGGACATTGTATTTATCAAGAACGCCATCCTTTGCAAGCTCTGAACATAAGTTCAAGCCCGACTGACCACCAAGGTTTGGTAGTAATGCATCAGGACGCTCCTTTTCAATAATCTGAGTTAATCTCTCTACGTTAAGAGGCTCAATGTATGTCACATCGGCAGTCTCGGGGTCTGTCATTATTGTAGCAGGGTTAGAGTTAACAAGAACAATCTCGTAACCTAACTTTTTTAATGCCTTACAAGCCTGTGTACCTGAATAGTCAAATTCACAAGCCTGACCAATAATAATTGGACCAGAGCCGATAATTAACACCTTATGAATATCATCACGTTTCTTCATACAACTGTTGTCTCCTTCGTTTATTTTTTTAGTCATATCCTTTAGGATATGAAAAATTGCTCTAACTAATAGTATCCTATATTTTAATGATTTTGTCAAGTGTTTTTATGAATTTTTTAATGCATTTAAATTATTTATGCAATTTCCAATAAAGCCATAAGCACTGTTATTATAAGGAATATGCAAATCATCATAGTGTAGATGATTTTAGTAGCACTTTTCTGATACCATACGCTTCCTAATATTTCATAGGTTATAAGCACAACTCCTACCAAACCGCATATTAGCAAGGTAATAAAAGTGATATATGAGAAAAAGCCTAAAATTACTCCAAGAGCTCCTATTAAGGTCATAGGAATTGCTACAAAGGCAAATCTCTTTACAAACTCCCAATAAGGTGTGAAAAGCTTGAATATAAACTTGTTAACAAGGTAGAACACACCTGAATAAACAAAGAAAATCAAAATACCAGATATTGCACCCGACAATGCGGAAAATAAAAATCCACGAATGTGATTATATCCCGCTTCCCCCGCAAAGCCCATCATAGAGCCTAAGAGACGAATAGGACCTCTTCCCGCCCCTGTGGTAATTGCGTATACACACATTCCGCCGATGATTCCTTCAATGATTACAAAGAGGAATATAACAGCCTTTGACATTTCCCCGGGGTTCATTACCGTTTCAACAGGGGATTTAATGAATGATACAAAAAATCTCTTCAAATCATAAAACGCGCCCGCAAAGCTATCAGATGTTCTGCTTCTTTTTCTTGTATACTTTGCATTTTCCTTTCTGCGTTTAGCCTCGTCTCGTCTTGCCTGCTTTACTCTTTCTTTCTCTGACTTCCTATTTGCTTTTTCCTGTGCCTTTTTCTCCTTTTGGGAAGGCGGAGCCTGAGTCCCTTTCGCACGTCTGTGTGCCTCAGCATGAGCACAGGTGCATTGTTCACCCTTTTCTAATTGACGACCGCAATAAATACATTCACGCATTGATTAACCTTCTTTCAAATTTAACCTTATTTTAAATTCAGTTTTAGCAGTTTCACTTACCTCACCGATTCTTCTGTACAGCCTTACCTCTATATTACCGATTCTGTCTCTGAATCCCGACACCTCTTCAAAGTAAGCACCAAAATCAGTCTTGTTTATCAAGCTTGATACCGCTTCCTCAACTACACTTTGTTCACCCTTTGCAAGATGTGTCTGCGGAGGTGTCGCAAGCAAAATATAATTGCAAGCATATATTTCATTCAGTCTCCACCAGTCCCTTGAATCTACTTCAGGCAAGCTCGTGATATAAGAATTATCCCTAGCAGGAGTTTTGTTCAATGATGCTTCAAGATTTAAAAGCACACTCGTATTAAGTGCGAATGAAGATGATAAGATACCGCACATCTCACCCTCAGGCACAACCTCGTCAAGATTGCCTTTTAATGCTACAAGCTGATTAATGTCATCTCGTTTAACAGGAGCAACGGAATATGTTGGTATTATTGATAAACCCTTGATTTCCTGTATATTTCCCGGTTGCTCTCTTGGAATCAAGGGTGATATGGCGGTGATAAAAGACACCACTAAAATCATCGCAAGATGCTTTTTCCTGTTGATAGCATTAATTCCGCAAATAATTATTATAACTAACGCAGGGATATACAACAACAGATGCTGTTGTCCATGCGTTTGAGTTGAAACAAACATAGCGCCGCAAACAAGCATTTGAAAAAGTGCCGTAATTGCCCTTGTGTCATTTTTGTGACCTTTAGTATAAACTACCATTACCACAATAACTACCAACGTCAAAAGACCAAAATAACGTGTAATTAGTTTAAAATCTGTAAAGATATTGTATTTATATCCCGAATACAAAGCACCGTAGTCTCTTAAAAGAATATTCTCAACAAACGGGAACAATAACAAAAGTAATATTCCTATGATTGTTGCAACTGAAATCAATATATTCTTTTTCGGTTTACGCAAGAGAATTGACTCTATTGCAATGGCAGTTACAAAAGATACAGTAAAGAATGCAAAATACCGTCTGAAAAGCATGATAAATACAAGCAATGCACCCATTATTACACCCTTTACCCAGGGATGCTTTTTAAAGTCATCGGAAATATAGAGATAATAACATACTAACCCTATTAACACACCGCCAATATCAGCAAATCCGATTGCAGTAATATATATCATTGAACATAAAAGCATTAAAGTTACAATTAAAGTTAACTCAGGTGCTTTTGATATTTTCTTCGAAATCACATATATTACAATCTCTATCGGTATAAGATATAAAATCGTTATGGCAGATATATATGATAACCTTGTAACACCAAATATACGCATCCATAAGGATGGCAACAAGGCGGGGA
>JAZOBR010000163.1:0-12726 GCA_045596105.1 Candidatus Ornithomonoglobus sp. | reverse complement strand
ATAAACTCATATATGTATATGAGTTTATGGGCTGGAATCCTTGCAGTGGGCTTCTACGAAATATTCATACCCGTATACATTACAGCATGGAGCATCATTATCTTAGAGAGAAGACGGAATTATTATTTAATACTTGTTCCTATCATCCTCTCCCTTCTTATGCTTGGATATTATATGTTTAATTCAAGTGATGTTACCATAAGCGAACGATTAACATTTGTTGATTTGAAAGATCTGCCGAATCATATCGACTATGCATTAAGGCAATATACTGATATGTTTAAAAATGGCTATCACCTTTTTAAAGGTTCATTCATAGATGGTGTTGCAGGCATCAGACTTCACCCCATCAAAGGCATACTGATTGTAATCCTATCCGCGTTACTGGGCATCCTTTCAAGTCAGGAAAAATCCGAACAAACATACCGATGGGCTATATATGCAACACTTCTCATAATAAGTGGTATTGCAATAAACCTTGTAATTGCTTTTGTAAGAGTCCCATTCAGGCTCATAGCCCCAATGCTGATAGGAATTGCAATTCTTGTCAAGATTGCAGGCTCATATCTGCCCAAGGGGGCTTACAAACTTATGGTTACCCTTGTTGCACTGATTTTCTCAATTTGTAACATCGGCTCCTTAACGTTGTATAAATACACAAACCAACGGGATACGGAATTTGTAAACGAGCTTACAGGCAAATATGATATTGTCCACACAACACAACATACATACATAATCAACGCTCCTCAATATTGGTACAATGACCGTGCTATTCAGCACGAATACGTTAAGGCTGTAACAGAAAATTTCGCACCGCTTATGGGTATGGTTCAATACACCGAGAATGTGGCTCTTGACAGACAAATTTTATGCCTACACGAAGGCAACTCAATCGGCGCTTTTACCCCCGGTACCTTTGATGCACAGTTTCTGTATTATAACGGACAAGGCTTGGAAAAATGCAAATTGGAGCCGGTCACAAACGGCTTTGATGTCATTACGGAGCATGACGATAATGTCGGTCACATTGGTGTTGCAAATAATGTGTTCACATACACAAACAATTAAAAGAACTGTTGCATATGCAACAGTTCTTCTTTTTTATTTATACGCCTTTTTTATCAAATCCTTAATTTCCTCCATTAATGGCAATCTCGGATTGGCAGTTGTGCATTGGTCCTCAAAAGCACGTTCTGCGATTTCGTCAACATTCTTCATATAAGTCCTCTCATCAATACCACATCCCTTGTAGCTGTCAGGCATTTCACATTCCTTCATAAGCCTCTTAATGCCCTCTATAAGTGCCTTTACTCCCTCTTTAACATCATCACCCGAATACAATTCACAAGCCCTTGCAAGCTCGTAATACTTCCTGTCTGCAATAAAGCTCTTGTACTTCGGGAAGGACACCATCTTTGTGGGCGTTGTGCTATTATACTCTATAACGTGAGGTAGCAGGACTGCATTGGCACGTCCGTGAGGAATATGATACTGTCCGCCGATTTTATGGGCAATGGAGTGGTTAATTCCTAAAAATGCATTTGTAAACGCCATTCCTGCGATACAGCTAGCATTATGCATCTTCTCCCTTGCCTCTCTGTCCTCACCGCCGTTTTTATATGCTCTCGGAAGATACTTAAACACAAGCTGACACGCCTTGATTGCCAGAGCATCGGTGTAGTCCGATGCCATAACCGACACATACGCCTCTATGGCGTGGGTCAGAACATCAAGCCCTGTATCCGCTGTTGCATTCTTCGGCAGGGTCATTACAAACTGCGGGTCAATGATTGCCACATCGGGAGTCAGCTCATAATCTGCAAGAGGATATTTCGTATTGTTCTTTTTGTCAGAGATAACCGAGAAGGAGGTTACCTCCGAGCCTGTACCGGAGGTTGTGGGTATTGCCACAAGCCTTGCTTTTTTACCCATTTTGGGGAACTTAAAGGCACGCTTACGAATATCAAGGAAGCGCAGATGCAAGCCTCTGAAATCTGTATCGGGATACTCATAAAACAGCCACATTCCCTTTGCCGCATCAATGGCACTTCCGCCACCTAATGCAATTATCACATCAGGCCGGAATTCACCCATCATCTTAGCGCCCGCCATAACTGTTTCAACCGACGGGTCAGGCTCTACATCAGAGAATATCTCAATACTGATATTATCCTTACGCTTTCTTAAAAAATACTCCACCTTGTCCACATACCCAAGCCTTACCATTCCGGGGTCTGTCACAATAAAGGCTCGACTGATTTCAGGCATCTTTTCAAGATACTGAATGGAGCCTTCCTCAAAATAAATCCTTTCAGGGATTTTAAACCACTGCATATTTATCCTGCGTTTAGCCACACGCTTTTGATTTATAAGGTTCAGGGTTGACACATTTGTACTGACACTATTACCGCCATAACTACCGCAACCCAGAGTCAGAGACGGCATATTGGTATTATACAAATCACCAATAGCACCATGGGAGGAGGGTGAGTTCACAATAAGCCGCCCTGCCTTCATACGCATGGCGTAGCGGTCAATTACCTTCCTGTCATTGGCATGGATTACTGCACTGTGTCCAAGACCGCCAAACATCAGCATCCTTTCTGCAAGCTCCATTCCCTCTTCTGTACTGTCTGCCACCATATACCCCAAAACAGGGCTTAATTTTTCTCGTGACAAGGGATAGTCCTCACCTACACCATCTATTTTGCACACAAGGATTTTCGTGTTCTCGTCCACACCCTTAAGTCCTGCCTTTTTTGCAATCCACGATGCACTCTGTCCCACGATTTCGGCATTGACTACACCCTTTGCTACATCGATGCAGTAATCTGACAATAGCTTTACCTCCTGAGGTGTTGCAAAATAGCATCCGCCCTTTTTCATAAGTCTTTCAAACTCGGGTACAAGCTCCTTATCAATAATTGCCGCCTGCTCCGATGCACAAATCATTCCGTTGTCAAAGGACTTTGAAATTATCAAATCCGTTACTGCCTGCTCCAAATCGCAGGATTTATGGAAATAGCACGGCACATTACCCGGTCCCACACCCAAAGCAGGCTTGCCTGTTGAATACGCCGCACGTACCATTGAGCTACCGCCTGTTGCCAATACCGTAGCAACACCGGGGTGATTCATAAGGGCGTTTGTTGCCTCAATAGACGGTGCTTCAATCCACTGAATACAGTTTTTCGGCGCACCTGCCTTAACCGCCGCCTCATACATTATTCTTGCGGCACTGACGGAGCAATTCTGTGCCGATGGATGAAAGCCGAATATAATGGGGTTTCGTGACTTTATAGAGATAAGAGCCTTGAACATCGTGGTTGATGTGGGGTTTGTAACAGGTGTCACACCGCAGATAACACCGATAGGCTCGGCAATTATCTCGTAGTCCTCCAAATCATTCTCCTCAATAACACCGACAGTCTTCTCATTTTTTATAGAGTGGTAAATATATTCCGTTGCAAACATATTCTTTGTGATTTTATCCTCATAAACCCCTCGTTTTGTTTCCTCAACTGCCATCTTTGCAAGCTCCATATGTTTTTCCAAGCCTGCCAGGGTCATCTCCTTTATGATATGGTCAATCTCCTCCTGGGTCATACTCATAAACTCTGAAAGTGCAGTCTGTGCCTTTTTAACATAAGAGTCAATGACCTGATTTATATCAATTTCCTTTTTCACGGGCATAATAAATTCCTCCAAATACTTTTTATTTTTATTTTCTCTCTCATCTCCCCTTTTATGCAATAAAAAACATCCTCCACATTTTAGAAATGTGAAGAATGCTATCCTTTTTATTTTAACAAGTTGTATATTGATGGCGAAATGTCAAATTCCGCTATCATTCTTTCAACCTCATTAAGATACATCCTTTTTGATTTTTCCGAAACATTAGATTTGACTGCACGAATAAGCACATTCTTCGGTGTGTGGGATAAATCCACAAACTCCAGAACCTGTGTGCGGTAACCTCTGTAGCACAGCATATCCGCACGAATTGCATCAGTAATCAATGCCGAGGCTCTCTCCTTGATTATACCATATCTTGTAAGAGCCGACAGATTATCACTTTTAATCTGTCCGTTCACCTCGTGTTGACAACAGGGGACAGAAAATATCATTTCCGCATCCCACTCAACTGCGTTTTGCAACGCATAGTCGGTAGCTGTATCACAAGCGTGCAGAGTTATAACCATATGAGGTCTTTCCTTACACTTATAGCCGTTAATATCACCCATCTCAAACCGAAGTCCGCTATAGCCGTATTTCTTTGCCGCTTTGTTGCAGTTCTCAATAACATCCGCCTTTAAATCAAGTCCTACAATATTGGCCTTTATCCCGCGAAGCTTCGTAAGGTAGTAGTACAAAATAAAGGTAAGGTATGACTTTCCGCAACCGAAATCAATTATGTTGATCTCTTCATATTTTCTGTCCCTTATCTCATCATCAATAAGCTCGATGAATCTGTTTATCTGGCGGAACTTGTCATACATTTTACTAACAATCTTGCCCTCGCTTGTAAATATACCCATATCCACTAAAGGCGGGACTACCGTTCCTTCTTCGATTAAATACTGCTTTTTACGATTATGGGTAACCCTTTCAGATGCACATACAGTTACCCGTCTCTTGTAGGTTATATGTCCCTTTTTTGATATTAACACTATATGCTCGGCAGATTCGTCCCAAATGTTAAGCTGTAAATAGCTTTGTGTCATCTCCTCTACAAAGATACTAATATCCTTATGAGGAATATGCTTATGAAAGGCCTGTTTTTGAGTAAAGCACTCTGCAATATAGTCCTTATCCGTATATGTTACAGTTATTTTTTTATACTCGGCATCCTTCTTAGGCTTACTGATTGTAAGCTTTTTTATAGTGCCCGTCTTTTCAATAATTTCTCTAATTTCCATTTTATCTCACACAAATGCTTCCGCTCATTCCCTCTATAGTCTTCTCGCCCATACCCGGAACATTCGTAAGCTCCTCTATATCATCAAAGCCTCCGTTTTCTTCTCGGTATTCTATGATTCTCTCTGCCATTTTTACACCTATGCCCGGCAGGGTATCAAGATCTGCCAATGATGCTTTATTAATATTAAGCTTGCCCTCTTCATTGTAGACAGAGGAGGTCGGGGTTTCCGTTGGTATTGGAGTTTCCGCCACAAGCTCCGTTATTTCAAAGGGTGAGGTATATGATGTTTCAAGGTAAATTCCTACACCGCAGGCAATCACGCCAATTATTATAAATACAATAATCCTTGCCTTTTTAGAAAGCTCAATCCTCATTGTTTTCCTCGCACTGTTTCAAAAACTCAACGTCCTCTTCCGTAAGCCATGCACTCTCCAGCATATCAGGGCGCTTTTTAAGTGTTGCCTTTAATGACTCCTGATGTTTCCATTTGTTTATCAAATCGTGATTACCGCTCAACAACACCTCAGGCACCTCCATATTATGCCACACCCTCGGCTTCGTATATTGAGGATGCTCTAAAAGTCCCTGAAAATGCGACTCATTCTCATATGAACCGTTGTTTGACAATACCCCCGGGATAAGTCGCATCACAGTATCAATAACCGCCATGGCAGGAATTTCACCTCCCGTAAGCACAAAATCACCGATAGATATTTCACAATCAACGATTTTATCCAGCACACGCTGGTCAATACCCTCATAGTGTCCGCAGAGAATTACAATATGGTCTCTTTTCACAAGCTCGATTGCAACACTCTGATTAAACACCCGTCCCTGAGGTGACATAAATATTGTGTATGGCTTATAGTCCAATCCCTCGCATATTGACATATACGCACGATAAATAGGCTCAGGACTCATTAACATTCCGCCACCACCGCTATAGGGTGTATCATCCACCTTGCGGTGCTTGTCAAGAGTGAAATCGCGAATATCAATAAAATTCAGTTCTGCCAGTCCTGCCTTTAAAGCACGACCCGTTACAGACTCACCCAATACGCCCCTGAGCATATCAGGAAAAAGTGTCAACACATCAACCCTCATCGTCAAGACCTTCCATTACATTAACAATAACTCGTTTATTATCAAGCTCCACTTTCTTTACAACCTGGTCAATAACAGGCAAGAGCAAGTTCTTCTTACCCTCACGCTTAACATCATAAATATCATTTGCGCCTGTGTTGAAGACATCGGCAATAACACCTATGTGGTTACCGTCCTCATCCTCAACATTAAGTCCTATAAGGTCAACGATATAATAAACACCCTCGGGTAATTCACCCAATTCATCACGATCACAATACAATGTCGTACCCTTATATGGCAAAATATCGTTAATATCGTTATATTCCTTAAACTTAACAATCAGGTTGTTTTTCTGAAAACGAACTGACGAAATTGTAAGGGGCTTCAACTCTGATTTAATCTTTATATATACAGTCTCCACCTCTTCTAAATCCTCGGGATAATCGGTCCAGGGCACAACCTTAACCTCACCGCGAAGACCGTGGGTGTTGACAATTTTCCCTATTTCAAGTAAATTTTCCATAATTTCCTCACTTATTCCGAATAGAAGAAAAGCTATTTACGCGAGTCTGTACTCTGCGTAAATAGCCCGAAATTCGATTGTTATATAGAATTAAACTATATCGACCGAAACCTTCTTATTCTCTCGGCTAGCCGCAGCTTTTACAACAGTGCGAAGTGCCTTGGCAATTCTGCCCTGCTTGCCGATTACCTTACCCATATCGCTCTCAGCGACTCTTAGCTCAAGTGTAACCGTGCTATCTTCGTTATTAACCTCGGTAATGTTAACCATGTCGGGGTTATCAACAAGCGCTTTGGCGATGACTTCTAAAACTTCCTTCATCAAAACGCCCTCCATTAGTCGATAATATTTGATTTCTTAAGAAGAGCCTTTACAGTATCTGTAGGCTGAGCACCGTTTGCAATCCACTTCTTTGCTGCCTCAGCATCAATGCTGATAGTTGAAGGAGTTGTCATGGGATCGTATGTTCCGATCTCCTCGATGAATCTACCGTTTCTCGGTGTTCTTGAGTCTGCAACTATAACTCTATAAAACGGCGCCTTCTTTGCACCCATTCTTCTAAGTCTGATTTTAACTGCCATTGTGTTTTCACCTCCTGTTAAAGTATGTTTGTATAATAAATATATTTATATATATAAATTATCTCATTTTTCTCAGACGGTTAAGCATTTTCTGTTGTTTACCGCCCGTAAACTGCTTCATCATCTTCTGCATATCACTAAACTGCTTCAAAAGCTGATTTACATCCTGTACCCTTGTACCGCTACCCTTTGCAATTCTAATCTTGCGGTTGGCGGCAATAATTTTCGGGTTACGTCTTTCCTCAGGTGTCATGGACTGTATAATAGCCTCGATATGCAACATTCGTTTTGCATTCTCCTCAGTATCAACTATGTCAAGCATCTTTTTATCAACGCCCGGCATCATACTTAAAATCTGCGAAAACGAGCCAAGCTTCTTAATCTGGTGAAGCTGTGCGAGGAAATCATCGAGGTCAAACTGTGATTTTCTCAGCTTTGCCTCAAGTTCCATTGCCGATTTCTCGTCAAACTCTGCCTGAGCCTTCTCGGCAAGAGAGATTATATCTCCCATGCCAAGGATTCTTGATGCCATTCGGTCGGGATGGAATTTCTCCAAATCGCTTAGCTTTTCACCAACCGACGCAAACTTTATAGGCTTGCCTGTCACCTGCTTAACCGATAGTGCTGCACCGCCTCGGGTGTCACCATCAAGTTTTGACAGGATAACACCTGTTATATCGAGCTGATTGTTAAACGCCTCTGCAACATTTACCGCATCCTGACCTGTCATAGAATCTACAACAAGCAATATCTCTGTAGGGTTTGTTGCCTCACGGATTTCAGCCAGCTCACCCATAAGTTCCTCGTCGATATGCAGTCTTCCCGCAGTATCAAGGATTACCGGGTTATTGCCATGCGCCGTTGCGTGGGCTACCGCCTCCTTTGCAATGGTTACGGGGCTTACATCTGTTCCCATAGAGAACACAGGCAGATTAATCTGCTTACCCAGAACCTCTAGCTGCTTTACCGCCGCAGGACGATACACGTCACAGGCAACCATCAAGGGCCGTCTTGACTCTCTTGAAAGCTGTAATGCAAGCTTTGCAGTTGCGGTTGTCTTACCTGCACCCTGCAGACCACACATCATAATAACTGTCGGACCCTTTGATGCAAATTGCAAATGCGTTGCTTCCGAGCCCATCATTTCTGTAAGCTCGTCATTTACTATCTTTACAAGCTGCTGCGAGGGAGTCAAGGACTCTAACACCTCTGCACCTAAGGCTTTTTCGGATACCTTATTAATAAACTCTTTAACAATTTTAAAGTTTACATCCGCTTCAAGAAGTGCAAGCTTGATTTCTCGCATTGCATCCTTGATGTCTTTTTCGTTAAGTTTTCCTTTTCCGCGAAGCTTTTTGAACACGCCTTGCAGTTTATCACCTAAACTCTCGAATGCCAATTATCTGCATCTCCTTTAAAACTTATATTGTTGCGGATATTGAATCTATGAGCTTTAAAAGCTCCTTTTTCTCGTTAATATCTGTTTTCCCGACAAGCTCACGCATGGTGTCAAGTCCGCCCTTGATTTCATCAAATCTCTTATAAAGTCCAAGCTTTTCCTCAAATTCCTTCAAGTGTTTCTCACCCTGCTTTATAAACGCCATAGCTCCCTGACGGCTGATTCCCATATCATCGGCAATCTCACCCAAGGACAAATCCTGATTATAATAATAATCAAGTGTCGTAGCTTGCTTTTCTGTTAAAAGTCCGCCGTAAAAATCAAGCAAAATTCCAACCGTTAAATCCTTTGCCATTATCTCACCGCTTCCCCTTCCGTTGTAAACCCGTTTTTCTCTGTCAAGCAAATTTGATTTACAGATGGTATTTTACACTATTTGGGCGACTTTGTCAATACCTTTCCAATCAAAATTTTTAAATATATTCTCATTTTCTTTGTATAATATCCACTAATTCATTATATGTGTACAATCGATTAATGCAATCAAGAAGCATATTGGTAGATAGCTTTTGAGGCAGAGACAGCTTTTTTAGTAATTCCTTACGCCTTTCCTTTGAATCGGGAGTGCCTGTTAAGCCTAAGGCATATAAGTCTGCCTTGGTTATATTACCCTCCTTACCCGACCCGCTCACATCGTCAATGGTTGCACCGCCTTCTCTCAAGGCACGGATTATAATATCCTCCGTCATACCCTCAACACCCAGGAGTCCTTCTCGCGACGCTTTACTTTTTCTTTTCTCCTTGCCCTCAATATCGGGGATATATGCGTGCTTAACAATACCCTCGTGAACCTTGTCCTTAATAAAATTCCGGATTTTAAGTCCTGCAGAGTCCGAGTCTGTCAGAATCACGATTCCTGTTTTCTTAGCAAACTCACAGATGGTGTTACAAAATTCCTCGTTACTGTATACCGCAAAGCCATGGGTTGTGATAATAACTCCGTCAATAAACTGCGAAAGCTTATTTTTATCGTAGTTACCCTCAACCACGATTGCTTCCTTGATTTTATACATATATTTCCCCTCCCTTCGTATATAAAAGGGCAGAGTGTCATTAAAAGACACTCTGCGTTAGTTTTAATTACGGTACATTGATATAGTGAATTGAGTTTACTATACCCTCTGCAATACCCTTTGCTACCTTATCCTGGAAGCCGCTATTAACAAGCTTTGAAAGTTCGTTCTCATTAGACATAAACCCTACCTCAATAAGTACCGCAGGCATATAGGAACGCCTGATAACCGCCCAGTTAGCCATTCTTACACCTCTGTCTCTGGTACCCATATTCTTTATCATGGTTTCAAGCACATTCTCTGCAAGCTCCTGGCTAATCATATTATATCTCTGATGATTGTTTTCATCGGAATAATAAACTTCTGTACCATAGGCATCAGGATTCTCTGCCGCATTCATATGTATGCTCACAAACATGGCACAATTATTGTTGTTTGCCATCTGCGGACGCTCTATTAAGGTCGGCAGAGTGTCACCTGTTCTTGTCATCATAACAGTATAGCCATAGCTTTCAAGTATTGCCTTTACCTTCTTGGCAACAGAAAGTGTAAGCACCTTCTCGTAAATCTCCTGTCCGTTCAGGACTCTTGTTGCACCAGGGTCACTGCCACCGTGACCTGCATCAAGCATAATTATCTTACTCTTATCCTCTGCCGTTGCCTGAACTAAGCCTGTCTTCTTGACCGTTACAGGTGCAGGTCTCGGCGTAGGCTTCGGTGTAGGCTTAGGAGTTGTGGTTGCCGAGGGTGACTGTGTTACGGCAGGCTTACTTGTGGGAGCCACAGTAGGCTTCACCGTTGGCTTTGCATAGTCAATTCCTACCTCTGAATCTGTATAAGATGATGCATGAATTACAACCTGCCTGAGTCCGACACTTACCGAGTAATCCTCAAGATTATCAACATCTATTACAACTCTTGTTCTCTCACTGTCGACGCCTGTTCTTACGCTGGGGATATAGTCGGCATCCATCTTGATTGTGCCGTCTCCGTCTGCATAACCCATACCCTTAAAGTCAACAACTACTCTGTCAGGCTCCTTCAATGAGAAATAATTTATATTTCCGTTAGGTTGGCCTGAACACATAATCGTAACCTTAACCTGAGTATCACTCAATACCTCTGTTTTGATTTTTGTAATCTCCAGCGGAGCCTCTGTAGGTTTCACAGTAGGCTTGGGTTTCTCAGTAGGTGCTATTGTAGGCTTCGGTGTAGGCTTAATCGTGGGACGGGGTCTGTCATCAGATATGAAAATCTCTCCTGTGTCACCCTTGAATTCTACATTCATTCCCACATTTTCACTTATGAATCTTACAGGGACCATTGTCTTTGTAAGACCACCCGGCTTATAAATAAGCTTAGGCACAACACCGTCGGGTATGCTTATGGGTTTATTATTAACAAATGCACAATTATCATTTATGCTCATTCTTATTTTGGTATTGTAATAATCAATCAATACCGTTCTTGATTCCTGAATATATTGGACCGTTGCACCGCACTCTTCAAATACCTCTCTTACGGGGACGAGAGCATGGTCATTAAAGATAATAGGCTCCATTTCAGCCGTTATCTTATTTTCGTTAACATATAAATCATATACCGAGCCTGTGTACAGATGCGTATCGCCATCATAGCAAATCTCAAAGCCCTGCGGTTTTGCAATAACAAAGCTTGTGTTTGTCAGGAGCATTACCACAACACACAAAAATGCGAGGTACTGCTTTATATGAACCATCTTCCATCCCACCTTTCTATAGTGTATTTTTTAAGAAGAGTTATTCTGCAAAGGGGTAACCGAAATGGTCATAGGCAAGCCTTGTTGCCATACGGCCTCTCGGTGTTCTTGATATAAAACCTAACTGCAACAGATAAGGCTCATATACATCCTCAATAGTATTTGGCTCCTCACCAATGGTTGCCGCAATGGTGTCAAGCCCCACAGGACCGCCGCCAAAATTCTCAATCATTGCACAAATCATACGGCTATCTATGGAGTCAAGACCAAGCTCGTCCACCTCAAGACGCTTAAGTGCCATATCTGCCACCTCGTGAGTGATTACACCATTACCCTTCACCTGCGCAAAATCACGCACACGCTTCAGGAATCGGTTTGCAAGTCTTGGTGTTCCGCGCGAACGGGATGCAATTTCTGCCGCACCCTCGTGGTCAATGACGACATCCAGAAGTCCTGCACTTCTCTCTACAATCTTTGTCAGCTCCTCAACTGTGTATAGCTCAAGTCTTGAAATAACACCAAATCTGTCACGCAGGGGTGCCGTCAAAAGTCCCATTCTTGTGGTAGCACCAATAAGAGTAAACTTGGGCAAATCAATTCTAATTGACTTTGCCGCAGGACCCTTACCGATAATAATATCAAGGGAGTAATCCTCCATAGCGGGATAAAGTATCTCCTCAACCGTTCTTGACATTCTGTGAATTTCATCGATAAACAGAATATCGTGTTCTGAAAGGTTGGTAAGAATTGCCGCCAAATCTCCTGCCTTTTCAATGGCAGGGCCACTTGTTATGCGGATATTAACACCCATTTCATTGGCAATAATACCTGCAAGAGTTGTTTTACCAAGTCCCGGGGGACCGTATAGCAAAACGTGGTCAAGAGCTTCCTTACGAGCCTTTGCCGCCTCTATATAAATCTCAAGGTTTTCCTTTGCTTTGTCCTGACCTATGTATTCCTCAAATCTATGAGGTCTGAGACCATATTCAATATCTGTATCCTCAGCAATAAGTCCCGCCGTTACAAAGCGCTCGTCCTCATCAAACATCTATCCTGTCCTCCGTTACATTAACCTTGTCAAAGCCTGTTTTATAAGCTCCTCCGTAGAAATTGTGGCATCAAGCTTTAACAGTACATTCTTTGCATCCTGTGTACTATAACCCAAGACTGTCAGGGCGCTCATTGCCTCTGCACGATTATCCGTAATAACTGTTTCACCGCTATCGATTACGCCGTCAGGGTCTATGCCAAGCTCACTATCGCCAATCTTATCTCTAAGCTCTAAAATAATGCGTTTTGCCGCCTTAGGTCCTACGCCATTTGCCTTGGTAAGGAGCTTTTCATCACCTGTTATAATAGCAGTTGAAAGTCTCTGAGGCGTAGCAACGGACAAAAGTGCCAG
>JAZOBR010000162.1:0-11380 GCA_045596105.1 Candidatus Ornithomonoglobus sp. | reverse complement strand
TGCATAGTCACCGTTTGGCCAATGGTCTGTCCACTGTCTCTGTCCCTGGAAGCCTGCACAGATTGCGTTGTGACCTGACATTTCCTCCTCAAAACCCTCGGGAAGCTTATCGTTACCCATAATAAGGTCCTTGATAATCAGATACATCTTAACTGTGAACTCCCACTGCTCATCCTTCTGTTTGCGGGTAAACTTAACGAAATCGGGGTTATCGTCACGACCCTCCTTGCAATGAGCCTTTGTCCATGCAAGAGCCTTTTCGTATTCGTCCTTGTTGTAAATGCCCTCTTCCATACGGCGTAGGATTTCAACCTCGTCAACCGACTCAACACGAAGACCGAAATAGTCCTCCATAAATGCCTGGTCAATAATTGAGCCGCCGATACCCATACAAACTGAGCCAATCTGCAGATATGACTTGCCACGCATTGTTGCAACTGCAATACCTGCACGAGCAAAGCGGAGAAGCTTTTCTTTAACATCCTCAGGGATGTTAGAAACATCGTCTACATCCTGTACTTGGTGACCGTAAATGCCGAAGGCGGGAAGTCCCTTCTGTGCGTGAGTTGCAAGAACTGATGCAAGGTAAACCGCACCGGGACGCTCTGTACCGTTGAAGCCCCATACACCCTTTATTGTGTGTGGGTCCATATCCATTGTTTCTGAGCCGTAGCACCAGCAGGGAGTAACAGTAAGAGTAACTGCAACACCCTCGCGGCGGAATTTTTCAGCACAAGCGGCACTCTCAGGTACACGACCGATTGATGTGTCGGCAATAACAATTCTTACGGGGTCACCGTTTGAATAACACAGGTTTTCCTCAAATAATTTCTTTGCGGCAAGTGCCATTGCCATTGTCTGGTCCTCCAGGCTTTCTCGTAGCTTCATGGGACCGCGTCTGCCGTCTATAGCAGGACGGATACCAATAGCAGGATACTCGCCGATAAGCTTTTTGTTAGCCATAGTGATTTCCTCCTAATATATTATATTAACATAATTATATACTTGAAATTATGTAAATACTTGTGTTATAATAGAAAAAAATATAATAATATTCAGGTGGAAGAGAAATGATGAGCTTTAACGAATTAAGGCCGAGGGGAACGGCGGACTTTCCCATAGAATTATATGAGGTGGATAAGACCGATTCGAGATATGAAATGGTATCCCATTGGCATACGGAATTTGAAATAATAAAGATTAAAAAGGGCAGGTTGGACATAAAGCTCAATAACAAAAACATCCGTGCAGTAGAAGGGGATGTTGTTTTGGTATGCCCTGAGTCTGTCCATGGTGCAACGCCCCTTGAATGTGAATATGAATGTATTGACTTTGGTTTGGACTATTTATCAGTATACTGTGAGGGTTGCTGTCATTTCTTTGACGGACTTATACATGGTGAGTATATAATAGATGAGGTAATAACACCCAGGCGTAAGTCGATATATGACGTTGTAGAACGATTATTTGATTTAATGAAGAAGAAGTCGAAGGGTTATAAGTTCAAGGTTATAGGAGCGTTATATCAGCTTTTCGGAGAGATTGTAGATGAGCATATTTATTTTCATATCATTGACGGAGCAGAGGTAACAGAAAACAAGAGCGTGCAAAAGCTAAAGACGGTTTTATCATATATGAGAGAAAACTATGATAAGTCGATTACGCTTTCAGATATGGCAAATGCGGCAGATATGTCACCAAAGTATTTGTGCTATTTTTTTAAAGAAATGACGCAGAAAACCCCTGTCGAGTATCTTACTACATATAGAATAGAAAAGGCATCGAGAAAGCTCATAAATACGGGTATGAGCGTAACAGAAATAGCCTTTGCCTGCGGCTTTAATGATTTAAGCTATTTCATCAAGACCTTTAAGGAGTATAAGGGAATAACTCCTTCAAAATACAGAAGAGCATAAAAAAGGCACATCATCATATGGGATGTACTGTTAAGGACAGTAAACGGAGCAGTGAAGTTCACTGCTCCGTTTCGCTATTATAGAAACAATCCTTTTCCCATCTTAGGACATTTGTATCTATGTATTCCCATATCTTTTTGTAATCTTTTTCACCACGAATGATATGGTCGTGGTAAGAGGCTTGCCATATATTTATTCCATATTCTCTATTGCAATATCTTTTTAATAACGATATAAATTTTGAGGTTTCATTATTGTAGGGTGCGGCGGTTCCCGACGCACCGTTTTTTTGTAATCTGTTATATTGAGAATTAAATGAAAATGATTTGGCATAGTTACATATTTATCTATATTTATGTGGGAATATTTTTCATTCATCAGCCTGATATGTCTATCAAGAATTATTCCATATTCAGATAATATCATTTGCGGTGCGTCAAAATTGCCGCACCCTACGATTTCACCTAATAATTTTTTTCTATCTTTCACGCATACCGTGAGAAAATACATTCCCGATGTTGAATAATCATACCCCTTTAATCTTGTTGATTTTCGTTTTGGGAATTCCATAATCTTATTTTATTTCTTGCTCTAAATCATCAAAATCTTTCGTCGAAAAGAATTCCCCTAAAGTTATCTCTAATCCATCGCAAAATTTTTTGATTGTTCTTATGGAAACGTCTCTTCGAGATTTATCCATCATACTATACGCAGTTGATGGTGTTACGCCTGATACATTTGCAAGTTCATTTATCCTCATATTTCTTTCAGCACAAAGTTCATTGAATCTTTTTACTATTACATCTTTAACATCCATTTTAAAACACCTCTTAAAGATATTTTAAAATATTTTACATTTTTGCGTATACGCACTTGCGTAATTTATAAAAGTATGATATACTATCTTTGTGAAATATATTCACATAAATAAAACTTTGGAGGTCAAACAAAATGAAGAAAAGATTACAAGGATTAGTTGCAGGTATACTAATTGGTACAACTGTAACAGGAGGAACGGTAATTGCCACAAACACAACAACACTTTATGATGTAATTGCAAACGGAGTGAAAATAGTTGTTGACGGGCAAAAACTAAATCCTACAGATGCACAAGGAAATAAAGTAGAACCGATTATCTATAATGGAACAACTTATTTGCCTGTAAGAGCTGTTGCAAATGCACTTGGTAAAGCAGTATATTGGGATGGGCCCAACACAACTGTATATCTTGGTGAAATGGGCGGTGCATTGAAGTATCCTACAACCGAAATATGCGATTTGGATAATCTTGGGAGCACATTTCGTATAGCTGGTGCTGACAAATTGATGGATAACTATGGTAATCCATACGCTAATGCTATTTACAGTGCCAACTATAGCGGTAAATTTGAAACAATTCTAAATATGAAATATTCAAAATTTAAATGTACTATATATACACCAAAGGGTTATAGTAAAGATAGGAGTACGAAAATATCAATTAAAACAGACGGGAAAACCATTTATACATCACCTGAACTAACAAAAACCAGTCGACCTATAAATGTCGATGTTGATATACGCGGATGCAATGTTTTTGAAATAGAAACATCGGGCGACAGCTTAAGCAATGGATTTATTGGCAACGCAGGCTTCTATCAATAATTTGTCCGAAACTCTAACAAGCAGGGAAAATATATCGTATCTTTCAAATATTTAGAATAATCCTAGAACCTTAAAACGGGACGATGTAGACATCGTCCCCTACAATGCGGTTCGTCGGAAACCGCCGAACCCTACGAGAAAAGGCAGAAACGATTGATTTCGTTTCTGCCTTTTAAAATTACTGTCCTTACGAGTACACCCATTATGATGTGGCTTTTTGTTATCCTGCGTCATATAAACGCAACAAGGTTGCTATTGCCTGCTCGGTGGTATAGTATGCTTTAGGTGCAAAATTATTGTTGTCCATACCATTCATAATTCCCATTTCTGATATAATACCAACAGCTTGTTTTGCCCAATCAGATATTAGCGTATCATCGGCATAATGGATGTTTAAAGCGGAGGGGATTGTCTTGTTACCCAAAAACATTGCCATTCTCAATAATATGGTAGCGGCTTGCTCTCGTGTGAGATAGCTATCGGGTGCAAATGTGCCGTCACCCATACCCTCAATTATTCCCATTGCCGTAAGATTGATGATTCCCAAATCGTTAGTATCGGTGTAGGTGAGGCTCGCCGACAGATTTCTTTCTGTGAGAACATCGTTGATTGCCATTGCCAGCCCCAGTCTTGAATCACTGTATGGTGAAAACTCCGTTGCGATTGTACGATATGCCAGCCTGCAAAAATCTGCTCTTGTTATGTTGCTTGAAAAATTCTGTGCTACATCATAGACAAGCAAATTATAAGCGGCGGCAGTTTGTATCTCATCCTTTGCCCAATCACTTGCACTTGAGGTATCTAACAGATTTTTTTCAGGGAAAACTATTTTATCATCAGGTGTAACCGCTCTTTCTCCGCCCTTATAGTCTTCATAGTCATTTATAAAATATGTCTGTTTTAATGTTTCTGTTGCTGTATGTAGAGCATTTCTTGAATTTCCTATTATGGGCAAGTACCATACATAATTTGTTCTCGTTTCATCGTGTGATTGACAAGGCTCACCATATTTGCCTGCAATTACACCGCCGTTTGCGAAGATGATATATGCTTCGGATTTATCCAAATTCCATATTTTTATGTAGTCACCAGAGATGTTGTATGCCTCAGAGGGAGCAATAACTCTTTCGTAGTTAAAGTTCCAGTACGGTTTCAAAAACCGCATTAAATCTTCACTCTCAATATCTGCATACTTGTCGGCATAGCTATAGTAATATATACCGTGGCTTATGTCGGTGATGTTTGTCTTGTTAATGACATCACAAAACGGTATAATGCTCGATGATGCATAGGAGCCTGTACAAAACAGGTTAAGAATAGTACATATAAGCAATATAACGGATATTTTTTTCACAATTAATCACCCCTTTGTGCTATTGTGCTTTTATTATATCATAATCCTTGGTTAATGTCTATATTTAATAATTTTATGACAGTTTCGGGGGAGAATTCCATCAAAACATAAAAATGTTTAAAAACGTCGGAAACACATTGCAAAATTTAGTGAAAAGTATTATAATAAACATCGTTGATAATATACAAGGAGATAATAAAATGGATATATTTAATTCAACCCTCACACAGATGCTTGTAATGTTCTGCTTTATATTAGCTGGTTATGTGCTTAACAAATTAAAGCTTTTGCCTGAAAATACGGCAACTGTGTTATCAAAGCTTGAAAACTATTTTCTTGTTCCTGCATTGGTGCTTGATACCTTTATGACAAATTGCAACACCGTAACTCTGGCAGAGAACTATAATTTGATTTTATATTCCTTGGGCTTGTTGGTGCTTGGCTTGTGCATTTCAATGCCCCTTTCGAAAGTGTTTGTCAAGGAAAAGGGACTTGACGAGAGGAATGCAAGGTATCAGAGGTCCATATATAAATACGCATTGACCTTCGGCAATTTTGCGTTTATGGGAAATGCAGTTGTATTGGGCGTTTTAGGTGATGCGGGACTATTCAAGTATCTGCTTTTCACACTACCTCTTAATATTGCCGTATATACATGGGGCGTTATAATACTGATACCTGAGGGTGAGAGCAAGACAAACCCCTTAAAGAGTTTGTTAAATCCCATATTCGTATCCTTGTTGTTGGGAGTTGTGCTTGGACTTACGGGTGCAAAGGCAGTATTGCCTGATTTTGTAATTTCCACAATTTCAGGTGCAAAGGCTTGTATGGGCCCCGTTGCCATGATTCTGACAGGCTTTGTTATGGGCGGATATAAATTCACAGAGCTGCTTAAGAAAAAGAGAATATATTTTGCCGCATTTTTAAGACTGATTGTAATTCCCGCAATTATGCTTACAATATTAGAGCTTATTGGTGCAAGTGATGAGATACAGACTCTTGCATTATTCGGTTATGCAACACCGTTGGGACTAAACACCATAGTATTCCCTGCGGCATATGGCGGTGATACCAAGACGGGTGCATCAATGGCAATGATTTCCCACACTGTATGTGTAATAACAATCCCTTTGACGTACTTACTGTTTATAATTCATTTATGACAATAAAAAAACAAATGGTGCAACGTTTTTGTTGCACCATTTGTTTTTTATCTGATTACTCTTACCTTGATAACCTCATCAAGTGCGTTTAGCTTTTCTGCAATCTCGGCGGTAATCACATGGTCTGTGTTGATGATTGTGTATGCAATCTCACCCTTTGACTTGTTAATCATTTCTGCAATGTTTAATTCCTTCAGGATTTCTGTAAACTTTGCGATAACATTAGGCATATTCTTATGAGCAATGGTAACTCTGCCTACAGTATCGAAGGGAAGTGTACAGTTGGGGAAGTTAACAGAGTTTGAAATATCACCCGTCTCCAGGAAGTTGCGGATTTCATCCGCTGCCATCTTCGCACAGTTATCCTCTGACTCTTCGGTTGAAGCACCGAGGTGGGGGATAGCAATGATTCCGGGATAGTTAATTGTTTCCTCATCCGGGAAGTCCACAACATACTTATGTACCTTTCCTGATGCAAGACCCTTTTTAACTGCATCGTTATTTACAAGACCGCCTCTTGCGAAGTTAAGGATTGTAACGCCTTCCTTCATCAGGCTTATAGCCTCTCTGTCGATTGTGTCACGAGTTGAATCCATCAAGGGAACATGAACTGTGATAAAGTCTGAATCTGTGAATATCTGCTTAATGTCCTTTACGCACTTAACGTGACGGTTAAGCTGTAGGGCATTGTGTACGCTAAGATACGGGTCATAGCCGACAACATCCATACCAAGATGAACTGCAGCGTTTGCAACAAGGATACCGATAGCACCAAGACCGATGATACCAAGGGTCTTACCCTTAATCTCGTGACCTGCGAAGTCTGACTTACCCTTCTCAACCTGCTTTGCAATGTCATCGCCTGTAAGAGAGTTGGCCCACTCGTTACCACCGATAATATCACGAGATGCAAGTAGCATACCTGCAAATACAAGCTCCATAACAGCGTTTGCGTTAGCACCGGGAGTGTTAAATACAACAACGCCATTCTCTGTCATTTTCTCGATGGGGATGTTGTTTACGCCTGCACCTGCACGAGCAACTGCCTTTAGTGAAGGACCTGTCTCCATATCGTGCATTTTAAAGCTTCTGAGAATTATTCCGTCAACGTCCTTCTTTGCATCCTCTGTGATAGCATAATTATCACCAAGACGCTCAAGACCGCATTCAGCAATCTTATTTAGTGTTAGTATATTAAACATTATGAATTCTCCTTTTCGAACTTTGTCATAAAGTCTACAAGAGCCTCTACACCCTCAACGGGCATAGCATTGTAGATTGATGCTCTCATACCGCCAACACTTCTGTGACCCTTAAGGTTCACAAGGCCTGCGGCTGTAGCTTCCTTAACGAACTTTGCATCAAGGTCAGCGTCACCTGTAACGAAGGGAACATTCATTAGCGAACGGTCTTCCTTTGCAACTGTACCCTTGAATAGCTTAGATGAATCAAGGAAATCATAAAGAATCTTTGCTTTCTTCTCGTTGATTTTTTGGATTGCGGCAATACCGCCCTGCTCCTTAATCCACTCAAGAACAAGTTTGAAAATGTAGATTGCGTATGTGGGGGGAGTATTGTAAAGTGAATCGTTATCTGCGTGTGTCTTATATGACAGCATTGTAGGTGTGCCGGGAAGAGTGTCACCAATCAAATCCTCGCGTGCAATTACCATTACAACACCTGCAGGGCCAAGGTTCTTCTGTGCACCTGCAAACAACAGACCGAATTTTGATACATCCATAACCTCACTCATTGCATTTGATGAAATATCAGCAATCAGTGTAGCCTTAGTCTGGGGAAGCTCTGTAAAACGAGTTCCGTAGATTGTGTTGTTAAAGCAGATGTAGCAGTAGTCAACATCATCGGGTGATGAGAAGTCTGCCTGTGTTGTCTTGGGAATGTATGAGAAAGTCTTATCTGCTGATGAAGCAACACGATTTACCCTAATGTACTTCTCTGCCTCCTCTGCAGCCTTCTTTGCCCACTGACCTGTGATTATGTAATCAGCAGCCTTTTTGTTTGTACCAAGGTTCATAGGAACCATAGCAAACTGTGTTGAGCGGCCGCCCTGTACGAACATTATTTTATAGTTATCGGGGACATTCATTAGCTCGCGAACAAGAGCCTCTGCACTCTTGATAATTTCATCATAAGCCTTTGAACGGTGGCTCATTTCCATTACGGACATACCACTGTCACCGCACTCAAGCATCTCTGCCTGTGCTCTTCTCAAAACTGACTCGGGGAGCATTGAAGGACCCGCTGAAAAATTGTAAACTCTACTCATTATTATATACCTCCAAAGTGTACTATGCAATCCATTATACACCTAATAATGCAGTTAAGTCAATACTTTTTGCCAACTTTTTTTGTTGTATAAAGTCGAAATTTCCTTTGATTCATTCGATTTTTTTGTATAGAATTGCGCGAGAGAGACCAAACGCAATCTTTGACTGGTAGGTATCGTCATTTAAAAGCTTCTCCTCCTCAGGATTTGATAGAAATCCGCATTCTGCTAAAACAGTAGGAATTTTTGAGTTTTTCATTAAATAAAGAGATTGGGACGCTGTTTTAACCGTATGGGTTTTTGCCCCTGTGATTTTAGATATTTCCGTCTGTATATTGTTAGCAAGTGTTTTGGCTTCGGGATGTAGGGCGGTATAGAAGATGTGAAGTCCCTGTGATTTGTGGTCGGGAAAAGAATTCATATGTATTGACAAAAACAAATCCGCATTGCTTTTGTTAACAATATCTGCTCTGTTTCGCATATCCGAAACCTTTTTCTCGTGGAGTGAATCAGCATTACTGTCATAAATGGCGTTGTCGTCTTCTCGTGTCATAATTACCCTCACACCGTGGCTCTCTAAAATTTCGCGTACCTTAAGGGCAATGGATAGATTTATATCCTTTTCAAGTGTACCGCCTACGCCTACTGCACCGCCGTCAGGCTCACCGTGTCCTGCATCCACAACAACGGTAAATGGCTTTACTTGTGAGAATACGAAATCACCATTATCCAATAATCCCATACCCAAGACAAAGCACAGAAGGGAGATTGAGAGGAAGTAAAGAACGCTTTTAATTTTTATAATCATAAAATCACCTTATAATACCATATTGTACCTGTGGGTGAAATATTACTCCCTAGCATAATTGACAAGGGATGGGGTCTGTGATATAATTTTACCAAGAAAAGGAGGGACGATTATGAAAAGAATAATAACCATTCTTTTTTTGTGTGTGGCAACGCTTATAACTCCTGCATATGCCTATACTGCCCAAGAGGTTTATAACAGTATGGAAAACGCATTCTTGTGGGTAAGTGAAAACGCATCACCCTTGGGTGGCGGTGACAGCGTAGCCTCGGATTACTATGTAATGGCACTGTCTCGTGGGAACCGCTCCTTTGACTATAATAAGTATAAGAAAATTACATTGTCGAGAGTACCCGAAACCTCTCGGGATGCCCATAGAATTATAATGGCAAATGCCGCATCGGACGGATATTTCAATGAAACCTTCGTGGCCGATTATACATACAGAGGCAAAAACGATTCCATATCCCTGCTTGCAAGCTCCATTCTTGCATTAGCCTCTTGCGATTATGAGGTAAAGGACAAGGATGTAACCCTTGATGAAATGGTGGTTAAGCTTTTGTCATACCAATCGCCTGAAGGTAGCTTTGGCGGAGATGTTTATAAAACCGCCGAGGCAATATTGGCTCTGTCCCATTTTGAGGGTAACCGATATGCTCTTGTAGGTGAATACAAAACGGAAAAATACTACTATGATGTAAACACGCAAATCCTGCGTGGTGTGAACTATCTTCAGGGTGCGAAGGACTCTGAATGTGGCTACGGCAGTATTAAAAACACCGCAATGGTTATAATGGCGTTGGACAGTGTCGGCATTGATGCCCACAAGGATGCAGGCTTTGTAAGGGACGGAAAATCCGTCCTTGGAAATCTTTTGGGAAAGCAAACGGAGGACGGTAAATTCAGTGACGTTGCTGACGAGAATGCTTTAGCGGTATGTGCGGTGGTAAGCCATGTTCGTGCTATGGAGGGCAAGGAGGATTTTTATAAGCTCCGAGGCTATGATAAGATTGTAAAACCATCTGTTTATACCGATGATATAAACCTTTCGGGAAACGGATTTTTAGATGATGGCGAGGGCAGGCAGGTTATAGAAATAAAACTGAAGGATTTGGAAGCACCCTCGGAGGCGCCGACTAAAGAACCTTTGATTAATGAAGAAATAGAGGAAGAAATCGACAGGTTTGACACAGAGGACGAGGATACGGAGACAGATAAAAAAATATTGCCTATGCTTATTATTATTTTTGCGATCATAATAATTGCAGGGGCAATCTGCATATTTGTCTTATGGCGTGTGGGAATGCTTAAAAGGCTAACAAGAAAGAAGTGAGATTAAATCTTACTCCTTTTTATGATAGTACAGATATACCCGAAGATGTCGGGATGGTTGCCGTAGGGAATACAAGGTAAAAACAATCGATGAAAAATACTTACATATTAGTGCTTAATTCTATTGACAATTTATCCGATAAATGATATAATCGTTGTGAATGGAAAATTGTGTTTAAGAGGATATAAAAATGATTACAATTATAGCTGAATTTGATGTTAAAAATGGTATGGAGGATGCATTTATGCGCCTTGCAAGAGAGTGTACAATGTATACCAAGAAAGAGGCAGGCAACCTTTCATACAGTGTATTTAATGAGCGTACAGAGCCGAGTAAATTTGTTTTTATCGAGGAGTGGGCAAATGATGTTGCAATAGAAAAGCACGGTAACACACCCCATTTCAATGCGTTTATTTCGGGTATCAAAACATTGATAAACGGAGAGCCGAAGATAAGAGAGATTATGCGTGTTACGGCTATTCGCTAAATTGATAAAGAGGCTACAGCTCGTCTGTGGCTTTTTTTAAGGAGGATTTTATGATATTTGCAATAGGTGATTTGCACTTGCCCTTGGGCATTGACAAGCCTATGGATATATTTGGAAGTAAATGGGATAATTATGTGGAAAAGCTTTGGGAAAACTGGCAGGCAATCGTTAAGGAAACGGATACTGTTATAATTCCTGGTGATTTGTCCTGGGCTACCTACCTTAATGAGGCAAAGGCAGACTTTGACTTCTTAGATAGGCTTAACGGCAACAAGATTATTCTAAAGGGAAACCACGATTATTGGTGGACTACAATGTCGAAGCTCAACGAGTTTATCGAAAAGAATGGCTACAAAACCATTAGTTTTCTGCAGAATGATTCCGTAGA